>PHBF01000150.1 GCA_002841905.1 Deltaproteobacteria bacterium HGW-Deltaproteobacteria-17 | reverse complement strand
CGGGAAAATCGACCGTGAAGCCGAAGGCGGCGTAGGCGCCCTGGTCGTCCTCATCGTCGTCGTAGACCCAGTCCCGGCGCTGTTCATACCATTTGGCGGCAAAGCCCGTCTCGACGAAGACCGAGGCCAGGACCCGCGCCGGCTCCCCGAACGGAGCGGTGAACCGCACCTGCAGACCTCCCATCAGCGTCTTGAAGGACGCGAAGTCCGGCCCGCCGGCATCCCCCGAGGTGACGGCGTCGACCATCAGGGTGGGCCCCCAGCCGAGGGTCGGGCGCAGGTGCCCGAGCGCGACGGCTCGGGGAAACCGCAGCGCCGTGAAGCCGCCCGAAAAACCGGTGACGGGACCGCTCCCGATCCGCGGACACCCGGCCCCCTGGCACAGCATCCCCTGCAGGGGTTGTTCGAACAACCAGGAAGGCGCCCGCTGGGCCAGCGCAAGCTCGGGGATCAACGCGGGCTCCCAGAGCATGGCCGCGTCCGGTGGCATCACGAAGCGCCTGCGGGCCTCACCATGGCCGGGCAGCCGCACCGTCACGGTCTGCTTCCCCGGCACCAGCGGCAGGGTGCACGGGGTGGTGCCCTGCACGCGTCCCTCGGCCCACGCCTTCGCCCCGGGCGGGGTGCTCACCACGGTAAGGCGGCTGGTGGCCCGCAGGCGGCGATGTTCTTTGGCCTGGCGCTCCAGCGCCAGCTCCCGCTCCACGGTCTCGAGGTGCCCCCGCGCGAGGCGGATCAGATTCTCGTCTTCAGTGGAGGAGAGGAACCTCCGGTAGAAGAAGGCGGCCTTCTCCCACTGCTTGAGCTGGCGGTGACACTGCGCGATGTTGAAGTTCAACTCGGGCTTGTCCGAGAGCGCCAAAGCCTGCTGGTACCCAGTGAGCGCCCGGGAGAAGTCACCGATGGCATAGGCCGCCTCAGCGGTTTCGTAGTGTTCGGCGGCGGAGCGGGGAGGTATCGGGGGCGCTGCGACGGAGACAACCGGTTCGCAGATCATGGCCACGGCAACCATGAAGACTGCCGAACTAAGCAGGTGAAAGCCCAGGATTCGAGGGAAAGCCGGCATGGTCATCACCAGGTCCGTACCAGGGTGAAGGTGAACCACGTGGCGTCGTGGGACAGGGCGTCCCTGTCCCAGAAGAACAACTGATGAATTAACTGGAACCCGAGGCCCAGCGGCAACCCCCGGGGGGTGAGCAGGAACCCGGCTCCGACGGAGAAATAGGCGCCGTGGGCGCTCTCCATCGGTCCGTCCAACGCGAGGCGAGCCTCGGAGTACCCGTAGCCGGCGCCGGCCAGCGCGTACGCGACCAAGGCACGCCACCCCAGCGTCCGACCGAACCGGACGTGGCCCCCCAGCGAGAACCCGGTGAGCTCGGCGTCGATGGCGTCCGATGCGGTGGTGTGCCACCGGAAGTCCACCCCCGTGCCCACGAATTTTCTCACGGGCAGCGTGTCGGTCACGTCCCTCTCGCCTGGTCGGTACCAGTAGCGGACGAGGCTGCCGGCCACGCCGACCCCCATCCACAGGAGACCGTCATGCCCGCCCTCCTCATCGAGGCGGCAGACACCGGCGAAGCAGAAGCTCTCCACGATCCCGAGCTCGGCGCTCCAGTTGGGCGGCAACCACCGGGGGTTCGGGAGCGGGATCAGATCCGTCGTCAGGGAGACGCTGGTGTCGGGGCGCACGGTGAACCGGCGGACCTGTCGCGCGTGACCCTCCCGGCGCAGCAGGACCCGGTGCTCCCCGCGCATGAGGTCCAGCTTCAACGGGGTCTTGCCGCGGGGCTTCTCCACCTCCGCGTCGAGGACCACGTCGGCTCCCGGGGGGCGGGTGATGACCGTCACGCGCCCGAGCTGCCTGCGCCGCAGCGCCTCCCGCGCCCGGCGCTCGGCCTGGAGCGCCCGCTCCCCCTCGGCGATGAACCGCCGGGCGAGCGTCACCTGTTCGGCCTCGGGCAGCGCGGACACGAACCGCTTGTAGAAGAACACCGCTTTCTCCCATTGTTTCAGTTGACGGTGGCACTGCGCCAGGTTGAAGTTCAACTCGGGGCGCCGGGTCAACTCGAAGGCCTTGCCGTACGCCTCCAGCGCCTGGGCGAACTCCCCGATGCGGTAGTACTTCTCGGCGATCTCGTAGTGGATGGCGGCCTTCCTTGAGACGTCGTCTTCGGCGCCCCCGTCATCGGGGGCAGCTTCCCCGGCGTCCTGGGCGCGCGCGTCCGGGCACGGCGCCATCGACAACACGCCGATGACGAGAGCGAACGCCCAAAGGAGCCGGGTGCCGTCGGCGATCGTCATTTCCGGCCCTCCACGCTCTCGAGGTTCCTCTTTTCGATGTTGTGCGGGATCGCGGCCGACCAGACGACCCCCACGAAGAGGCCGCGTGACTCCAACCAGTTTTCGTCCAGGAAGGTCTTCTGCAACCGGGCGGTGACGCCCAGGCGGCCGAAGGCCACGACGGGGAAATCCCAGGTGACGCCGGTCCCGTAATGAACCCCGTGCGCGGACTCCTCGATGAGCCGGTCGGAGAACTCGGAGCGGCCCACGTACGTGTAGCCACCCAGAAAGTCGAGATGCACGAAAGAAAGAAAAGGCGCCGTTATCGGCAGGGTGAAGCGCAACTGCAGACCGGTGTGGTGGGCGGTGAGGGAGTCGATCCCGGATCCCATCTTCACTATCATCCAGTGGAGCCCGAGCCCGACCTGGGAATGGAATGGATAGAAGCGCGCCCGCCGGGGATAAAAGAGCACGCCCGCGCCGATCGCCGGCCCGGCGTCCTCCCCGCCGGTGACGGCCGTGGCCCGCACCTGCCCGATGTGGGCGGCGTCGCAGGACCCGGCGAGGCAGGAGAACCGGCCGATGGGCTGCTCCAGCAGCACGATCGGGGGACGACGCCCCAGAGGAATATCGGGATCCAGGGACAGGGACACCAGTTCATGGGTGAACGGGCGCACCTGGCGCTCCACGCGTTCGTCGAAGTGGCCGGGCCGGCGCACGATCAGGACCTGACGACCGGCGACCAGCTCCAGCGTGCACGGGGTCATGCACCGCAGGCGGCCTTCGGCCCAGACCGAGGCGCCTGCCGGGGACGTGAACACCGTCACCTGCCCGGTTCCCCGCTTCACCGCCGCCTCCCGCTCGCGCCGGTCCCGGGCGACGATGGCCTCGATCGCCGCGATGTGCCGACGGGCCAGGGCGTTCTGGCTTTCGTCCGTGGAGCGTGACAGGAAGCGCCGGTAGAAGAACAGCGCGCGCTCCCACCGCTTCAACTGCCGGTGACACTGCGCGACGTTGAAGTACAACGCGGGCACGTCCCGGGCCTCCAGCGACCGCAGGTAGTGCCCCAGGGCCTTTTCGAAGCGGCCCAAAGAGTAGGCCTTCTCAGCCGCCTCGTAGTGCTCCCGGGCGTCGTCCTGGGCCGCCGCGGCGCGAACCGGGACCGCGACCGTCCACAGGCAGAAGAGCAGCGCCAGGAGGCCGTGGATGCTTGTGAGAGAAAGGCGAAACTGCATGCGGTCACCAGGAGAAAAGGACGCCCGCCTCGACGAGGTTCAGCAGGTCGTGGGCGACGGCCGGATTGTCCCAGAAGTTCCAGAGATGCGAGACCCCGACGTCCAGACTGAACCCGGGCGCCAGCGGGACCGAAAATCCTACCCCGGTCTTGACGTAGGCGCCCTGGCCGGTCACCGTCCGGTGCTCCGGGTTGTGCCGGCTCTCGTGCAGGGCGAGACCGGCCCCCACCAGCGCGTAGGCCATGGAGCCGCTGAAAAAGGTGAACCGCACCTGCGCCCCGGCGTGCAGATCCGTGATTGGCCTCGGCACCTCGTTGAGCGCCTGCCGGACCCACTGGACCTCCGCGCCCACGGTGAGGAAGCGCCGGCTCCGGTTGACCAGATCGGCCTGCCGGTCGTGGGCCGTGAAGAGATGGCGCAGCAGTGCGATGCTGCCGCCGTAGGCGATCATGGCCGGCATCTCCCGGGGACCGTCGTAGTCCTCGTCGTAACGGCAGACGCCCGAGCGGCACAGCGCGTTGACGAAGCGCACCTGCAGGCCCCAGGCCGGCAGGCGCCGCGAGAGGACCTTCGTGACTTTGTCCAGCCCGGCGCGGTACATTTTCAGCGTCACCGTCCTGGTCACGCTCTTGTCGCGGAGCACCTCGATCACCTCCACCCGTTCGTACTCGTCCCCGACGCGGAAGGCGAACCGGTGCCGCCCCGGCGCGAGCTCCAGGGTCAGCGGCGTCTTCCCCGCCGGGCGGTCCAGCGCCGCGTCCACGAACACCTCGGCGCTCGCCGGCCGGGTCACGAGGGTGATCCGACCCAGCCGCTTGCGGCGCTCGGCGGCCGCCTTCTCCTCCTGCTTTTGAAGGAAGGTCTCCCCCTCCTGGATGAACCTTCGGGCGAGCGCCACCTGCTCGGCCTCGGGCAGCGCGGATACGAAACGCTTGTAGAAAAATACGGCCTTCTCCCATTGCCCCAGCTGGCGGTGACACTGCGCCAGGTTGAAGTTCAGTTCCGGCCGGGGAACCAGCGCGAAGGCTTTTCCATACGCCTCCAGCGCTTGTGCGAACTCCCCCAGCCGGTAGTACTTCTCGGCGATCTCGTAGTGCAGCGCGGCCTTCTCCGAGGCGCCATCACCGGCGTCCCCGGACGATGGCTCCTGCGCGAAGACGCTTTGCGTGTGCCAGACAAGGCACAACAACAGGCTCAACCGGGAAAGACGCATGAGAGCTCCAGTCAAAGGGTCACTTCAGTTCTCCCTCGACGGCTTCGGTGGTGATCTTCGTGATCTTCATCGGCGTGGTCTTCACCTTCTCCAGGGCCGATCCGATCTCGAACGACGCCAGCCCCGTCACCTCGATCACCAGCACCTGGGCGTCCAGGCTCACGAACTTCACCAGTTTCTCCCCGGCCGCCGTCTTCAGCACCTTCATGATCCCGCCCACCGCGTCGAACGAGCCCACCTTCGTCAACCGCACCACCACCGTCTCTCCCGACTCCACCGCCGCCGGCGTCTTCTCCGGTGCCTTCACCGGCGCCTTCTCCCGCGCCGCCAGCACCGCCACCAGCGTCTTCTCCAGCTTCTGCGCAGCCTGCCGCGCCGCCTCCGTCAGGGCCTTCGTCCCCGCCGAGATGAACTCCGCGTGCAGTCCGGAGCCCACCACGTTCGCCGCGGACAGGATCTCCCCGTCCTTCACGCTCACCAGCCGCAGCGACAGCGTCGCCTGCACCGGATACAGGTTCTCCACCGGCGTCCCCGTCGACTTCACCGCCACCGCCTTACCGAACAGCACGTAGTCCGCGCCCGTCAACTGGCCCAGTTTGCGGACCTGATCCACCG
Source organism: Deltaproteobacteria bacterium HGW-Deltaproteobacteria-17 (assembly GCA_002841905.1). Taxonomy (GTDB): domain Bacteria; phylum Myxococcota_A; class Polyangia; order HGW-17; family HGW-17; genus HGW-17. The sequence goes on along the minus strand of PHBF01000150.1, from coordinate 1,477 downwards.
TCAGGTCCGTCACCTTCAGGCCCTGATGCACCGCCAGCGTCTTCGACAGCACCTCCGGGTCCACGAACCGCAGGCCCCGCGGCAGCAACTGCGCGATCAACTCGTTCTCCACCACCCCCAGATCGGCGCTCTTCACCATCACCTTCTTGTGCCACGGGATGATCGGACCCGACACGTTCTGCTCGTTGATCAGCACCAGCGCCCGCCCCTTCAACGGCAGCACCCCGGGCTGCGGCTCCTCGCCCGAGCCAGCCCCCGCCACCGGCGCCATCCCCGACGATCGCCGGAAGAACGCCGTCTGCGTCGCCGCCGCGAACTCCACCCCGCTGATCACGGACTCGAAGATGATCTGCCCCGTCTGGATGTTCACCACCTTCAGGAGCCGCATGTCAGGATCGAATGATTTGGAGTGCCCCCCTGAGACTTTCGGATACACGTAAATGAGTGCTTCAACACCCAGCAGCTTGCCGAGGGTGGCAAACGAGCTGCTCGTATCCACGGCTCCGGAAGAAGAGAAGCCCTGCTCCGACAGCAACTGCTTCAAGGTGTCCTTATCCCGCTCCAATACCTGGAAAGCCCCCTGCTGGAAGTCGATCAGTCCTTGGGTGAAACCTTCAAAAGGATCCGCCATCCGGATGATCGCCAACTTCCGGATACGGCTGCGAAGCATCAGTTTCAGAAGTTTGAACGTATTGTTGTCTCTGAAGGTGTAATTGACTGAAAGAGGATTTTTTTCCGCATCCGTCTTCTTGGGATACCCCATCAGCACATATGTGACGCGCTCGGAGGGATACTCCGGGTGCTCAAATAATATTGAAACTGGAAACTGCATCTTCTTTGATTTCCATTCACTTTTTGCAGACATATGGCTGATGGGTGCCGGTGCTCCTGCGAATAGTCCTCCGCTGATTAAAAGGGGCACCCCAATCTCGGGAATACCAAGTGTTAAAAGAATTCCAGCATAAGAAACCACCCCACCCAGCAGCGGGGCAATAAAGACAGAAAACACAGAATTATTGAAGGTCCGTTCTCCGGTCATTAACTTACTTACACCGATTGCACTCCCTGAGGCCGGTTTTGTTTGTGTATCAATAGAGTATTTTCCCCCAGACGGGGTCATTGACACCCTGAACGTGGCGTACTTCCTCGCCGTGAACGAACTGCAGGATAACGACAGCGCGACTACCAGAGTGGCGAGAAAAAACCTGCGGAACGAATAGCGGTTCTTGATGCTCATTTCAGCTCTCCCTCGACGGCCTCGGTGGTGATCTTCGTGATCTTCATTGGCGTGGTCTTCACCTTCTCCAGGGCCGACCCGATCTCGAACGAAGCCAGCCCCATTACCTCGATCACCAGCACCTGGGCGTCCAGGCTCACGAACTTCACCTGCTTCTCCCCGGCCGCCGTCTTCAGCACCTTCATGATCCCGCCCACCGCGTCGAACGAGCCCACCTTCGTCAACCGCACCACCACCGTC
>PHBF01000149.1 GCA_002841905.1 Deltaproteobacteria bacterium HGW-Deltaproteobacteria-17 | reverse complement strand
AGCCAGTCGCAGGGATCGGCCGAGGAGAGGTAGCAGGCGCGCATGCAGGTGCCCACGCAGATCAGCCCCGCGCCGCAGTCGTCGGCGTAGTTGCACGTGGCGCCCTCGGAGAGGCCCCCGGAGACCACGCACACGTTCCCGTCGACGAGCAGGACGCAGGTCTTGCCCGAGCAGTTGTTGGCCACCACGTCGCAGTTGTCGACGCCCTTGCACAGGCCGATGGTGCGGTTGTTGGTGGTGGTGAAGACGTACAGGCAGATGCCCGTGCCCGGGCAGGAGTACGTGGGCACGGTGTTGACCGCGTCGCAGAACGGCATGCAGCCGTACGTGGCGTCGCAGAGGCTGCCGAACGGGCAGGTGCCGCCGGCCCCGCAGGCGCCGTAGTTGGTGCCGCCGGCGAAGGTGGAGCTGGCGCGGCACTGGGGGAAGTAGTTGGGGTTCTGGTAGGTGATGCCGCACTGGTTTCCGGCCGTGCAGCCGCCCGCGGGGGCGCCGACGTAGATGTTGTCCTCGGTGCAGGTGCCGGTGCTGGTGCAGGCGGCGTTGCCGGCGCAGTCGGCGTCGGCGCAGTCGGTGTTGCCGTCGCCGTCGTCGTCGAGGCCGTTGGTGCAGTTCTCGGTGGCGGTCTGGCAGGCGGAATGGGAGGCGCAGTCGAGGTCGGCGCAGTCCACGGCGGAGTCGCCGTCATCGTCGATGCCGTTTACGCAGTTTTCGGCGCCGGCCTGGCAGAGCACGTTGGACGCGCAGTCGGCGTCGGCGCAGTCGGTGTTGCCGTCGCCGTCGTCGTCGAGGCCGTTGGAACAATTCTCCGGCGAGGTGGTGCAGGCCGCGTGGGAGACGCACTGGGGATCGGCGCAGTCCACCAGGGAGTCGCCGTCGTCGTCGATGCCGTTGTTGCAGATCTCGAGGCCGCTGGCGCAGGCCGGGGAGGAATAACAGTCCGGATCGAAGCAGTCGAGCATGTGATCGCCGTCATCGTCGAGGTCGTTGTCGCAGATCTCGGCCTGGGGCTGGTTCGAGGACGTGGTGCCGCCGGCGCAGCCGAAGCCGGCCAAAAGCATGGAGAAAATGGCAAGGAAGGATAAGGTTTTCATCTTTGTTCATCTCCGTTTCCGGGGATCTCGGACCGGTCTGCACGGTCACCTGTCCATGACGCACAATAATATAGCAGAAACCGCCCCGATTACGAGAACTGGTTTTACGGGATTGTCAAGGATAAACGAAGGGGGAGGGGGAGGGGGAGGCTGCGATTACAGGTTGAAGTAACCGACGAAGCCGAAGTAGCCAAGGCCGAAGTTGGTGTAGGTGTAATCGCCGTCAGCGCCGCCCATTTCCCAGGAGCCCATCATGTAGGAGAACTTCAGGCCGGCTTCGAGGGCCACATGCGGGTTGAAGGGATACAGGATGCCGACGCCCAGGCGGAGACCGTACTGGGTCATGTCCAGGTCGCCCTGGGACTGCATCTCGAGGCCGAGCTCGCCGGAGCCCCACAGGTAGAGCTTGCCCATCGGCATGTGATAACGCGCGCCGGCATAAAAGCCGATGGTGCTGGCGTCATCGTTGCCGTCATCCTGGCTGCGATAGATCAGGGTGCCCATGGCGGCGATCTCGGGGGTGACGAAGTAGCCGAAGCTGGGGGCGAATTCGATGGTGGTCAGTTCCTGATCCTCACCTTCGTCCGGGGAGATCGTCCACTTGCTGAACCCGACCGTGCCGCCGGCGAAGAGGGTGCCGACCTTGAGATCCAGGCCGCCGGCGGGGGCGGCCACGGGATCCTGCGCCATCGCGGAACCGGCAAAGGCCATCGAGAAAAGAACGGTGAAAAGGGTGATGAACTTCTTCATGATTGTACTCCTTGCAGTTGGTTAAATATCGCACACCATGTGCCCGCACATGCGGAGACTCTGCATATCATATTCGGAATTGGAATGCAACATTCAGGTGAGAAAGTTTTCAAGCCGAGAGTGGCGGCCTGATGCGGCGCGGATCAGCGGCCGCCCTTGGGCGGGGTCATGCCGTCCTTGGGGGGCGCCATGTCGGGGGTCTTGGGGGGCTCGGGCTTGTCGGTGACGGTCTTGACGATGGGGTTGATGCCCAGGTCGACAAAGCCGGCCACCTTCACGCCGCGCTCCTTGCGGGAGGCCAGGACCTGCTCGTGGGTGGGGTTGTCGATGACCATCAGGATGAAGTTGCCGTACACGCCGGTCTTGTCCATGGCCCACAGGTGCAGGTTGCCGGAGGACTTCCAGAGCAGGTGGTGCAGCTCGGACTCGCCGGTGATGCCCTCCTCGAACTCCTCGATGGCCTTGCCGTAGATCTGCTCGACCGTGGTCTGGAACTTCAGGAAGGTGAAGCCCGTGTACTGCTCGGCCGGCAGGGCGATGAAGACCTTGTACAGTTTGTCATTGTAGAAGAAGAAGAACTTCTGCTGATCCTCGCCGAGGCTGGCGATCATGGATTCGTTGTTGCGGTGGGCGTACTGGTCGTCGATGATCGACGTGTTCCAGGACGACTCCTTGCCGGTGAAGTCCATGGTGTTCTTGGTGACCTTGGAGAGGGCCGTCTTGAGGCGGCCGCGGACCTCGTCCTTGCCGGCGGCGGTGCGCTCCTTGGCCATCAGGCCGTCATAATACTTCTGGATCTCGGCCTTCAGTTTCGTGGTGACCTCGGCCTTGGACATGCCCATGGTGTATTCCCCGAGCAGGGCTTTGATGGAGGCCTCGGTGTCCACTTTGGCGGCGGCCGGCTTGGGGGGCGCCTTGCGGCCCTTCTGTGCCATCGCGGTCGGGGCGATCAGGGAGAGGGCGGCGACGAAGGTGAAAAGGAAGGTGGCGAGTTTCTTCATGTCAATCCTCCTGGGTGCGGGTCCCTCGTTCATACGTCCGGTTTGGAACCGTATTCAACGACAGTACCGCGCGGTTCACATTATCTGCCGAAAAAGCGGCCGGCATGCAAGTCTTCAATTGATGAAAACGCGAAAAATCAGCTAGGCGATGGGGTTTTTTTCTGCTACATGATGAAGGTCGCCCGCGCCGCGCGGCCGACGCTGATTTCCCCAGACAATCCCCGGGGCTAAAGATTTCCGGGAAGGGGCCGATACCTGCTTCAAACCGTGGGCAGCTGCCTGTTGCCCGCCTTCGACGAACGGAATGAGATGAACCAGATCGAAACAATACGAACAGAGGAAATCCAGAAGCGCCGGGACCGTGGTCAGGCCGGAGCGTACGAGATCCGGAGCGACCGGGGGGACCACCCGTTCTTTCAGCGTTACCGCGTCCGGACGGAGACGTTTTTTCCCTATTTTGTCGAGATTCATGCGCTGCTCTCCGATGAGAGCAACACCTGCACCTGTCGCGACCGGCGCACCTCTGACCTGGGGACCTGCAAGCACATCGAGGCGGTCCTGCACAAGCTGCAGCAGGAGAACCAGGCGGCCTTCCAGTGGACGCTGCAGAAGCAGCCGTACCTCGAGGACGCGGTGTTCGCGCATGAGCATGAAGGTCGTCCCTGCCTGCAGGTGCGCCTGTCCGCCGAGGCCCGCGCCTCGGCACCGCGCCTGGCCGACGACTTCGGCGCCGTCATCGACAGGGAGACCTGCCGGATCTTCGCCCGGCCGCAGTTTGAACGCTTCATCAAGAAGGCCCAGGAGAACCGGTTCGTCGTGCTCGAGTCCGCCCGCAAGCTGGTACTGAACCTGAAGCGGGAACCCCAGTGCCTGATCGGGGACCCCCAGTTGCTCGAGCTCCCGGCGCCGGAGGGCTGGCTGGCCAAGCCCCTCAAGCCCCAGCAGGTGGAGTCGGTCCGGCACCTGCTTTCGCACCCGTCGGCCATCATCGCCGAGCCCGCGGGCACCGGCAAGCGGGTCAGCGCGCTGGCCGCGGCGGCCCAGATCCGCAGGCTGGAGCCGGTGTCGCCGGTGGTCATCATCACCGATCCGGTCTGGATGGCCCACTGGAAGCGGCTCATCCAGGTCTTCGATCCCGGGACGGTCTACCAGTTCGGCGAACCCAAGGGTCGCGCCGAGGTCAGTTTCGAGGAGCGGTATCAATATTATATCGCCAACGTGCACACTCTGGCCCGGGACGCCCGCTGGATCGCGCGAATCCGTCCCCAGGTCCTGATCCTGGACGAGTTCTGGATGCTGCGCAACTGGCACGGCCCCATCGGCAGCCTGGTCAAGACCGTGACCGCGCCGCACACGTTCTGGCTCAGTTCGGCGCCCGTGATCGACAATCCTGATCTGATGCTCCAGCTGGCCCAGTGCATGGTGCCCGACCAGCTCGGACCGCTGTGGCGTTTTCGCAGCACCCATGGGGTCACCGCGCCCAACGGCGCGTGGGAGATCGGCGACGATATCGCCGTGGTGCGGGCCTGGCTGGGGCCCCGGATCCAGTCCCGGTCCCCTGAGAAGTGCCAGGCCCTGCGCCGGCCCAAACTGCGCGTGATCGCCGCGCCGACCCGGGCCCAGGCCCGCGTCGCCAATGAGGAGTTGAGCAAGCTCGTCGCGCTGGCCGCCACGAACTTCACCTGGGGGACCCGCGAGATCTCGCAGGTCGTCGAGAAGATCCACCAGCTGCGGCTGGGCATGAGCGTGCCGGCGTTCCTCGGCCTCGAGCGGGAGGCCAACTCCATCAAGCTGGCCGCGCTGGTCCAGCTGGTGTCCATGGAGGTGTCGTGCGGCCGTCGCGTGGTCGTGTTCACGCACTGGCAGGAGCTGGGCTCCTTCCTGCAGGAGCAGGTGCGGCGCGCCGGTGTGCGCGTCCGGCTGCTGCACACACCCAAGGACGCCGCCGAGTTCGACGGTGAGAAGTACCCTGTGGCGCTGGTCTCCGATCAGTTCCTGGACTTCAAGATCCCCGACGTGGACGTGGTGATGAACATCGATCTCCCCTGGGAGACGAGCCTCTACGCCGGCCGCAAGGCCGTCTGCGACATCCCCGACAGCCGCCACATGGTCGAGTACAACTTCGTGGTGAGCAACTCCGTCGAGGATCGGGGCCTGATCGTGCTCGAGTCGCTGCCCCACCTGGTGGCCGGCATCGATGAACGGACGCTGGACCCCTCGAAGATCGATCCGCAGAACCTGCGCAACCTCATCCGCAAGCTGGCGGGCCGCCGCGAGGAGCGGCTGTCCTCGAGCCAGTCCCAGATCAAGGTGGATCGCGTCTCCCAGCGGGAGCGCAAGGTGATCAGCCGCAAGGGCCTCCATGAAATCGAGCGCCCCATGTCCCGCGGCCGTACCATGGTCTCCTCGGCCCAGCTGGATCGATCCTCCACGCCCAGCGCCCAGATGATGCGCCGCGGGCGACTGTACGTCGAGGGGGAGTCCCTGGCCGAATTCGAGAACACGGCCGTGCTGCTGCACCTCGAGGTCGTGTCCTCGGGCGGCCGGCATGACGCGGTCTTCGCGAGCATCATCGAGCCGCGCAGCCGCCGCTACCTGGGCTGGATCGCCCGGCAGTTCGGCGAGCTGGGCCGCCTGCTGGCCAGGAACCCGGTGGTCGTCGGCTCCTGCTCGGTGGGCCGGTTCTCCGAGTTGTTCGCGTCGGCCTTCGGCGCGCGGGCCGCGGAGATCCCGATCGTCGACCTTCAGAGCATCGTCGAGGGGATCGCCCGTGAGGACGTGGACATCCGCAACCTGCTCGAGGCCACCTGTGGTCGCAAGGTCGTCTGGGACGCCGCCGAGGTGAACCGCCTGATGGCCAACGAGCGCTGGGCCGATCTCCTCGAGCTGGGGCACTCCGAGCTGCGCATGGTCTGGGAGCTGCTCAATTACATGGTCCGCGAGGGGCGCTTCTACTGCAAGGTCAACAACGAGCGGCAGGTCTACCCGCTCGAGGTCTCCGAAGCCCTGCCTGAGGTCCTCGGGGAGTTCATCAACCGCCACCCGAGCATTTGAACGTCATTCCCCCATGGCGAGGATTCCTCCACGCCATATCTAGATTCAGGGCCGATCCAGGTCAAAATCGAAATCGTGATCGTGATCGAAATCGCGGTCTGGCCCGGTGATCCCGTCGGAGATCCTTTGCGTGGAGTTGTTCGGATGATTCGATGGAGCGGGGGCCTACTCTTCTTTGGGGCAGGCGAAGGGCTTGTCGTCGACGGTGTTGCCGTGCTCGGCCTTGGCCAGCTCCTCGCAGGCGGCCGCGGGGCCGCCCCAGGCCGTCTCGGCGCTCTTGATGCCGAGCTTGGTGACCTTGGCGTTCTTGGGGATGACCGAATCGCCTTCGACCACGAGGGCGCCGGTGCCGATGGGGCCGCCCTGGCCTGCGAACTCGATCAGGCACTCCTCCAGGCTGGTGCCGGTGGTCTTCTCGCGCAGGGTGATGCCGTACCAGTCACCCGCCTTCGGAGTGGGCAGGTTACTTGTGAAGGTGACCTTCCTGGCCACCAGGGCCCCGGCGCCTTCGGACGCCACGAAGATGCCCGTCTCGGCCTTGAAGCGCAGCACGGTGCCCTCGGGCAGGGTCAGCGTGGGCGGGTTCTCGTCGTCGCCGATGTCGAGGCTGCTGTCCACGAAGAACGGGATCGCCAGCTTCGGGAAGGTGACGCTGCGGTGGATCTTGCCCGAGATGGTGATCTTCTCGTCAAACTTGTTGTTGTCCGCGATCTGCCCCATGTGCTGGGCCAGCAGGTTCATCGAGGTCCCGCCGTTCTTCTCGAAGGTGGTGGACTCGACTTTCACGAAGGCGGCCTTCTCCTGCAGGTTGATGATCCCCTGCCTGGCGTTCTGCCGGAGCGTGCAGTTGGAGAGGCTGATCCGCCCGTCGCCCTGGCTCCCGTACACCATGATCCCGCCCTGGAGGCCGGTGAAGTTCTCATGACCGGCGAACTCGAT
>PHBF01000148.1 GCA_002841905.1 Deltaproteobacteria bacterium HGW-Deltaproteobacteria-17 | reverse complement strand
TGCGGGGCGTCACCAAAGACTGGGACAAGCTCGACTTCCCCGCCGGGCTGGCAACCCTGGAGAAGCGCCTGCCGACCGGCTACGCGCTCCTGGTGGGCGCGGTGGGTGACATCTTCCCGATGCCCACCGGCATGAAGCAGATGCTGATCTCGTTCGCCCCCGCCGGCGTCGCCCTCGAGCTCAACGGGCTGCTGCAGTTCTCCAGCGAACCCATGGCCACGACCGTGTTCAACGCGCTGTCCAGCGGCCTGGCCGCGAGGAAGCGCGCCGTGGCCAACGCCACGGACCCCAAGATGCAGCTGGTCTCATCCCTGCTCGGGCGCCTCAACCTGGACCGCACAGGCACCGAGATCCTGATCACCGCGAAGGTGCCCTACTCGGAGCTGGTCCAGACGCTGGGCCTGTTCCAGATCAAGGTCAAGGGCACCTTCTGATTTCCCGACGTGCCGGTTGCGTCGGGGTCGAGGACCCTGTACACTGAATCCTGTTTCAGGAGGTTTATGATGAAACAATGGTTATTTCTTGTCATTTTTCTGATCCCCTCGGCCGCCACGGCGCAATCCGCCATGCACTTCGAGCGCGGGACGATGTTCGCCGGCGGGCAGATCGCCTTCCAGACGCATGAACTGGATTATCCCGCCCCCACCGGCGACGCCTCGATCAAGACGGTGACCTTCATGCCCGAGTTCGGCTGGTTCATGAAGTCCTACCTGGCGGCGGTGGGTTCGGTGGCCTACCAGTCCATCTCCGGGGACACGCTGGAGCGCAGCACGTTCTCCGTGGGAGGCGGCATCCGGCTCTTTCAGCCCCTGGCGCTGCTGCACATCTACATCGGCGTCGAGGGGGGATTCTTCTTCTCATCCTACGAAGCCGACGATCGGGACACCCTCGACTTCGGGTTGAAGGTCCCCCTGGGTTTGCTGGTGCCGCTCTCCCACAGCGTCGCACTGGACGTGGGCATGCGCTTCACCAAGATCTGGCGCGACAACGACCACCCGGCCGGGGAGAACTACCACAGTTTCATCATTGACGTCGGCTACCTCGGCGTGCAGGCCTTCTTTTAGGAAAAAATTGAATATTCTGTCTGGCAATCGTCTGTCGATGGGCTAGAGTGACGACATGACGGGCCTGTCCCGGGAGGTGAAACCATGAAGTGGATTCTTGCGTCGATCGCATTCGTGGGCATGTTCTTCCTTCAACTGTCGACCACGTCCCGGCACCCCGGCCGTGAACTGACCAGGTCCGAGCGTTTCGGGGTGGAGCTCAAGGCCTGCCAGGACGCCTGGGCCGCCGGCGTACCCGACAAGTGCAAGCTCTACGGCAAGATCAAGTACGTCGAGAGCTTCCCCGACGTCAAGGTCAAGGTCGTCGAGAGCTTCCCCGACATCAAGGTCAAGATCGTCGACTCCTTCCCCGACGCCCCGGGCAAGTGGAAGATCGTCGACTCCTTCCCCGACTACAAGGTCAAGCTCGTGGAGAGCTTCCCCGACTACAAGATCAAGTTCGTGGATTCCTTCCCCGGCTGCAAGTGACCCGGGCGCCCAACGCTCCTGGACCTGATCCCCTGCCGGTCCGACACCCTCGACGTCGGAACATCTTCAGGCCCGGCAATCCCGACAGGCTCACTTCTTCGTCTTCAGATAGGCCAGCAGGTTGTCGGAGAGCTCGCGGACCGACGACGGGCGATCCTTCGGATCCTTGCGCAGCGTCCACAGGATCATGTTCTCCAGCGCGGGATCCATCTTCACCAGCATCGAGGGCCGCGTCGGCGTCTCGTTGAGGTGGGCCAGCAGCATCTCCATGTAGGAGTTCTTGCGGAAGGGAAGCGTCCCGGTGAACATCTCGTACAGCATGACGCCCAGCGTGTAGATGTCGCTCGACGCCGTGACCTCCACGCCCCTGCACTGCTCCGGACTCATGTACTTGGGGGTGCCGATGGGGGTCCCGGCCTTGGTGATCGCGGACTTGAAGCCGCTCACCGTGAACTTGGCGATGCCGAAGTCGAGGATCTTCACGTAGTGGTCGTACAGGGGACGCTTCTCGAGATAGATGTTCTCCGGCTTCAGGTCGCGGTGGATGATGCCCTTCTCGTGGGCGGCAGAGACGGCGGAGAACACCTGCGCCAGGATCTCGAACGCCACGTCCATGGGCATGATCCGATGCTGCAGCAGGAAGCTGCCGAGGGTGATGCCGTTGAGCTTCTCCATCACGAAGTAATGGTAGTGCTCCTCGAAGATGCCGAAGGAGAAGATGTCGATGATGTTGGGGTTCCGGATGGAGTTGACGGCCTTGGCCTCGGCCAGGAAGCGCTGGGCGATCTGCGGATTGGCGCACAGCGTCGGATTGAGCACCTTGATGGCCACTTCCTTGCCGATGGTGGGCTGGATGCCGTCGTAGACCGTGCCCATGCCGCCCCATCCCAGCACGCCGGTGATCGTGTACTCGCCCAACTGCTTCCCGATCAGGTGCGACCGCTCGTCCTCGGCAGGGAGGAGACCGCCGGACAGGACTCTCTGGCCGGGGGCGGGGGCCGGGTCAGGCTGCGGCGCAGCCTCGGAAACGGAAGGGATTTCCAGACCGGACTCCCGCTCCCACGCCATCGGCGGCGGCGGCTGGCCCGGCTTCCCCTGGGCGCCGGGCTCTCCGAACGGGAGGATGGACGTGCGCATCCGGCGAGGGCCCCTGGAACGGCCGGTCGCGGCGGGAACGGCGGCGATGGGCGCGACCTGAGGCTGTGGCGCCGGCCCTCCGGCATGGACGGGCATGATCCGGACGGCCCCGGGCTCGCCCACCAGGATGCTGTCCTCGTCCTCGAAGAACGAATCGGTGCCGCGTCGGGCGTTTTGGTGGTGGGCCCGGAGCTCCTCGAGGGTGTAGTCCATCGTGGAGCGGATGCCACCCTCGCCAGGTGGTGTCGACGAAGGAGAGTCCGCAGGCGAAGGCGCCGCCGACACGGAAGAACCGGAGCGCGAGGACGGTGTCCGGCTCCGGGACCTGGAACCCGCCCCCGAACCGGAGAGGGAGCTGCCCAGCTCCAGCCCCTCGAAGTTCGAGGCGCTCCCTTCGGCCTGAATTTCGTCAAAGAGGATCCGCGGAATGCTGCGCACGAGCAGCCTGGCCTCCGGCGCCACGACATCGGCCAGCTTCCCGAAGAACTTGATGTCACCGACGATTTCCTTTTCGAACAGCGTGCGCATCAACTTCCGCACCTTCGCCGAGGTGAAGGTCGAGTGGCTCCGTTTCATGTAACGATCAAGCGCATGACCCATCTCGGTGGCCGTGGCGAAGCGATCGTCCGGATAGGCGGACATGGCCTGCAGCACAAGCCGGCCCAGCTCGTGGGGCACCCCGGGATGGACGGCGCAGGGCTCCTGGAAGGAACAACGCGCGATCCGGTTGACCACTTTCTCGGGGGTCTTCTCCAGAAACGGCGGCATGCCGGTGATCATCTCGTACAGGATGCTGCCCATGGTGAAAAGATCCGCCCGGGGAGAAACCGTGCTGCCGGTCACCTGCTCGGGCGAGAGATAGGAGAGATTCCGGAACTCGAACTGATCCCAGGTGTCCCTCGACAGGCGCGGCGACCGGTGTCCGAAGTCCACCAGATGCACCTCCCCTGAATAGGAGATGATGATGTTGCGCGGACTGAGGTTGTAGTGGGCGATGCCCTCGGGGAATGTCTCGCTGCGATAGGCGTGGGCCTGGCCGATGCACTGGCACACCTCCCCGGCGATATGGCTGGCGAAGTCCGGCGACAGCATCTTGCGGTGCACCTTGAGCTCGCGCAGGATGTGCAGCAGGCTCCTTCCCCATATATATTCCATGACCAGATACGAATGCCCCTTCACCTCACCAAAGTCGCAGAACTTCGGAACCGAGGGCAGCTCCAGCAGGCGCAGGACGTCGGCTTCGTGCCGCAGGTCGCCACTGTGGCTGTGCGAATCCCTGCTCTCTGGATTGACGTTCTTGAAGGTCCTGAAATATTTGAACTTCTGCCCTGCCAGATGAATGGTCCGGTGGACGATATAGGGTGGCGTCGTGCCAAGAACTTCCACGAAGAGATATTCGCCTATCGTAAAGGGCTGTATAAAGCTCATGAGATGCACCGCTGCGTGATTACGGCCATCAGCATACCTGCCCTGCTTCTTTAGTCAACGAATAAACTCAACCCCGCACACAGAATTTTCACGATATCAAAACGGCGGCTCCTAGCGGCGCCTTCGGCGAAGCTCGTCGGCGAGGTGGTACCAGCGCTGGACGCCGTTCTCGAGGCGGAAATAGTGCACCAGATAGGCTGACACCAACCCCAACAAGACAAGGCATAGAGCAAAGGCAAACAAATGATGGGTGAGCACCGCGAAGCCCACCGACAGCAGCGCGAACAGGGCGATGAACATCGTGACGATGAGGTGGATCAGGCGTTCGTGCTGCATCCGGGCGATCATCTCGTCATGGGTGGCCAGGAGCTCGGCGGTGCGCTCCGGGGTGTTCTCCTCGGAGATGCACTTCCGGAGCCATGCTTCATGTCGCCTGAGGTATTCCCACATGACTCAACTCCGCCGGGCCCGGTCGAGCTGGAAAGCCCGCCAGCCCCGCTTGCCGATCATCGCCAGGCACAGGCCGATCTGGGACAGGGCCAGCACCCACAGAAGCGGCGTGGTGAGGCCCAGCAGGATCATGATGATCGAGAACAGGAAGATGTCGCACTCGTTGACGCCGAACAGGCGCACCAGCAGGATGAAAAAAACCTTGAGCGGATGGTGCTTGGCGACTGCGGCCTGTGGGGACGGGCCGGCCGGGGACGCCGACGGGGCCGGAGGCTCCATGCCGCGCACGACCCATTTGATGTAGCCCGTGGTCACCAATGCGGTCACCCCCGCCGAGGCGAGCACCAGGGGCCAGAGCGCACCCGCATCTTCGGCTGCGCGCAGCCCCAGCACGGTGAAGAACGCGAAGAACCCGAGCACGTCGGTGATCTTGTCCAGGTAGCTGCCGAAGTGCGAGGAGGCCCCGCGCGCCCTGGCCAGCATGCCGTCGAAGTCGTCGCAGATCAGGCGGCAGAATAAAAGGGCAGCGATGCCCCAGACGGCCTGTGGCGCGAAGTGAAGCAGCGCGATGGCGCCGAGAAATGACAAAAAGCCGGCCACCGTCACGCGGTTGGGCGTGATGAAGGCGAAACGCTCCAGCCCGTGCAGCAGAAGGAAGCCCACGGGACGGGAGATCAGCACCGAGGTGAACTCCCAGTCCTCCAGCTCGCGCGGCAGGCGGATCACGCTTCGGTAACGCGCTGCGCGCTCGGCGGCGGCGACGGGCCCCATGGTCCCTACCCCTGCCCCTTCGCGAGTTCCTCGAGGTGCGCCAGGCTCCGCGTGATCTTGTCGACACGAGCGGCGTTGTCCTCGAGGCGGCGCCGGTTCTCCTCGACCACCTCGGCCGGGGCGTTGGCGGTGAACTTGGGGTTGGACATCTTGGCCTGCACCGCGGCCAGATCCTTCTGGGCCGTCGCCAGCGCCTTCTTCTGGCGCGCGATCTCCTCCTCGAAGTCGACGAGCCCCGTCAGCGGGACGAAGGCCTCGCCCCCGGCGACCGGGCACGAAGCACAGACCGGCGGGCGGGCATCGACGAACGCCAGATCCTTCACCCGGGTCAGGTTGCTGCACACGTAGTCCTTCAGCCCGGCGATCCGCGCGGCGGCTTCCGGATCGGTCATGTGCAGCTTCAGGCTCAGTTCCACCGACGGGGGCAGGTTGTTCTCCCCGCGGATGGTCCGAACCGTGGAGATGATCTCCTGCAGCCTGGCCATGTCGTGTTCGGCGCCCTCGTCGACCGCGAAGTCGCCCGCCTTGGGATACGGGGCGATCATGATCGACTCGGGATCCCCGGCGCGGCGGGGCAGCTCCTGCCAAAGTTTCTCGGTGAGGAACGGCATGAACGGGTGCAGCAGCCTCAGCGAGGTCTCGATCACGGTGAGCAGCACGCGGGAGGCCGCCTCCTGCCGGGCTTCTCCGCCCCTGCCGTAGAGCGCACCCTTGGACATCTCGAGGTACCAGTCGCACACCTCGTGCCAGACGAACTGGTAGATCGCCATGGCCGCGTCGTTGAGGCGGAACTCCTCGAGGGCGGGATTGACGATCGCCACGGTCTGGGCCAGCCGTGAAAGGATCCAGCGGTCCGGCAGCTCGAGCCCGGCGGGATCGGTCACTGGTGCCGGATCCTGCGGCAGGTGCGGCAGCACGACGCCGCCGATGGCCTGCCAGATCTTGTTGCAGAAGGCGCGGAAGCCGGAGATGCGGGAGATGTCGAGCTTGATGTCGCGGCCCTGAGCGGCCAGCACAGCCAGCGTGAAGCGCAGCGCGTCGGTCCCGTGCACCTCGATACCCTCGGGATATTTCCGGGCCACGCCGTCGAGGATGCGGCGGCGGCGATCCTCCCGCTCGGACTCGGGCGGAAGACCGGCCTCCACCTTCTTGATCAGATCCTCGAGGCTGATGCCCTCGATGACGTCGAGGGGATCGATGGTGTTGCCCAGGGATTTGCTCATCTTGCGCCCGTCGGCGTCACGCACCAGCGCGTGCAGAAAGACCTTCTCGAAGGGCGTCTCGCCCAGGAGGTGGGTGCCCATCATGAGCATGCGGGCCACCCAGAAGAACAGGATGTCGAAGCCCGTCTCCATCACCGCGTTGGGGTAGAACGTGGCCAGCTGCGGGGTCTTGTCGGGCCAGCCCAGCGTGGAGAAAGGCCACAGCGCCGAGGAGAACCAGGTGTCGAGCACGTCGGGATCCCTCGTCAGATCGCGGCTGCCGCACTCGCAACACACGTCCGGCGTGGACCGCGCGACGGTCACATGGCCGTGCTCGCAGAACCA
>PHBF01000147.1 GCA_002841905.1 Deltaproteobacteria bacterium HGW-Deltaproteobacteria-17 | reverse complement strand
CACCCAGACGGCCACGCTGAGGTTGACCGGGTGGATCTGGAACACCTCGCGCATGTTCCGCCCGTACACCGAGAAGTCCAGGAACCAGCCCTGGCCGAAGAGCCACAGCAGGATGAACCCGCCGGCCCCCGCCACCACCACGCCCGACAGCACGATCAGGACCACCGCCCGGTCCCGGAACTGGAAGTACAGGATCAGCAGGATGATCATCAGGCTCAGGGGGATGATCAACCTGAGCCGCTTCTCCGCGCGGCGCTGGTCGAGGAAGGTCCCGGCGAGCTCCAGGCCGGCGCCCTCGGGCAGCGTGAGCTTCCCGGACTGCCGGGCGCGGGCCAGGTCGTCCTCCAGCAGCGTGAGGATCCGCCCCTCGGAGTACCGGCTGTTCTCGAAGGTCACGTAGGACACCGGGAAGCCCCCCTCGCTGCGGATCATGGCCGGGCCGCTGACGTATTCGATGCCGGCGACCTCCCGCAGGGGCACTTCGCGGGAGCCCACCGCCACGAGGAGCCCGCCCAGGGCCTCGGGGTTGTCGCGGAACTCCCTGGCAAAGCGGACCGTGACCGGGATGCGCTCCTTGCCCACGTTCACGGTGGAGGCCGTCATGCCGCCGATGGCCATGGACACCTCGTCGAGGAACCGCCCCGGATTGACCCCGTAGGAGGCCAGGACGTCGATCCGGGGCTCGATGGTGAGCTGGGGCTTCCCTTCGGCGCGATCGACGTTGACGGACTCGGCCCGGATGTAGTCCAGCGTCTTCAGGAACTCGGCCAGCCGCAGCGCGGCGGCCTCCACGGCGTGGGAGGAGCTGCCGTACACCTTGATCCCGAGCCGCGACCGCATGCCCGTCTGAAGCATCACCGTGCGCGCCGAGATCGGCTGCAGGATCGGCGCCGAGGTGACCTGCGGCATGGCGGCCTTCTGCGTGATCTGATCCCAGATGTCGACGGAGCGGACGATCCCGGGCCAGGCCGGGCGCCCCGGATTCAGGGCCGGATCCCGGGGCAGCCGCCAGATTCGGAACGGACGGCCGTCAGGGTCCGGGATGAGGTTGCCCTGGCTCGTCCGCCTGTATTTCCTACTAACGATATAGGGTTTTCCTTCCGGATCGGGGACCGGATTCCCAGCGGGATCCCGGAACAGATCCGTCTCCCCGGGGTCCACGGCGTACCGTTCAATTTTTCCATCACTTTCCAGATACTCGGGCCGGAGGGTGATGATCGTCTCGATCATCGACAGAGGCGCGGGGTCCAGCGCGCTGTCGGCGCGACCGGCCTTGCCCGCTGCGGTGTCCACCTCGGGGATGCCCGAGATGGCCCGCCCCTGCGCGCGCAACACGCGGTCCACCTCGCCGATGGAGGCGTGGGGCATCAGGGAGGGCATGAACAGGAAGCTGCCCTCGTCGAGCTGGGGCATGAACTCGCTCTGGATCCCGGGGAAGTTCGCGTCCAGGCGGCGGGTCAGTTCCCCCGACACGGGAAGCACGGAGCGGTAGCCCCGCCAGGCGAAGAACCCCATGGCCAGGATCGACAATGTGATCACCGCGAACGGCAGCCGAAACGAGAGCGCCAGCCGGAGGATCCGTTCGTAGTTGAGGTGGAAGGCCTTGTAGAAGGCCAGCATCCCGAGGATCAGGACCGTCGTGAAAAGGACGTTGTGGAGGGTGGAGACGCCCAGCCCCAGGGGCATCCAGATGCGGCCGAACGCGATCACGAGGGCCACCGCCAGGGTGTAGGCGACGATCCTGAACCCCAGCGCCACGGCCGCGGAGGCCCGCCGGGTGCGCAGGAAGGACAGCGCCCGCGCCAGCCACGCGACTCCGCCCCGGGGATAGGCCATGTAGATGACCACCGGGACGACGTACACGCTCAGCAGGAAGGCCGAGAAGATGGCCGCGGTCTTGGTGATGGCCAGGGGCCGGAACAGTTTGCCCTCCGAGGACGACAGGAACAACACCGGCAGGAACGCGACCATGGTGGTCATCACGCTGGTGAGGATCGCCCCGGCCACCTGCCCCGTCCCGGTGATCACCGAGCTCTCGAGGTCCTCGTCGGGGTGCTCCCGGATCCGCCGGTTCACGCTGTCAAACACGATGATGCCCGTGTCCACCATGGTCCCGATGGCGATGGCGATGCCTCCCAGGGAAAGGATGTTGGCGTCGACGCGCAGGATTTTCATGAAGATGAAGGTGAACAACACGCCGGCGGGCAGGATCAGGCTGATGATCACGCTCCCGCGGATGTTGATGATCAGGAAAAGGATCACGATCGAGGTCACCAGGATTTCGTCCCGGAGGGCGGTGTTCAGGGTCCCGATGGTCTCCTGGATCAGGGTGGTCCGGTCGTAGAACGGCACGATGGTGACGCGGCTGACGCGTCCGTCGGCCAGCTTCTTCTCGGGGAGGAACGACCGCATCTCCCGGATCTTGGCCTTCACGCCGTTGATGGTGGCCAGCGGATCCGCGCCATGCGCAGCCACGATGATGCCGCCCACGGCGTCGCGGCCGTCGATGTTGAGGATGCCGCGCCGCTCGCGGGAGGCGAGGCTGACCCTGCCCAGGGCCGACACCGGCAGGGACGTGCCGTCCTCGGCCCGCACGGGCACGGCCGCGATCTCGTCGGCCGACGCCGCCTGGAACCGGCCCTGGACGATGTACTCCACGCCGTTGATCTCGAGGTTGCGCCCCGAGACGTCGACGTTGAGCGACGCCAGCGCCGCGGCGACCTGCTCCACGGTCACGCCGTGGATCCGCAGCCGCTCTGGATCCAGCTCCACGGCGTACTCGGGAAGGGTCCCGCCGATGGAGGAGACCTCGCTGACGCCGCTGACGCTCGTGAGCATCGGCTTGACATGGTATTCCTGGATCGTCCGCAGCTCGACGGCGTCCCAGCCCGGCGCCGGTCGCCCCTGCTCGTCGAGCGCCTGCAGGGAATACCAGAAGATCTGCCCCAGCCCGGTGGCGTCGGGTCCCAGGGAAGGTTTGAGCCCCGCGGGGATGACGCCGCTGCCGATGGTGGCGAGCTTCTCGAGCAGGCGGGTCCTGGATTCATAGAAGGGCACGTCCTCCTCGAAGATGACATAGATGAAACTGTCGCCGAACATGGACAGGCCGCGCACGGACTTGACCGACTTCACGCCGGTCAGCAGGTTGGACAGCGGCCAGGTGACGTATTGCTCCACCTCGGCCGGCGACCGCCCCTCCCACCGCGTCACGACGATCTGCTGGTTCTCACCGATGTCCGGGATCGCGTCGACCGAGAGCGGATCCCGCGGCAGGGACCCGATGGGGCTCTCGAACGGCGAGAAGACCAGCCCGGCCACAAAGGCGAGCGCCACCAGGGCGACCACGGCGTACCGGTAGCGGATCCCGAAGGCGATCCATTTCTCCTGCAAGGATCGGCGCTTCATGGCGTGCCCCCGGATCCCACGCTGAGGACCGAGCCGCAGCGATACATCTCCTTGCCGAAATAGGGGTTCTCCACCGCCGGCGTGGGCTGCAGCCAGTCGGCGCCCCGGTTGTCGAAGGCCATCGGACAGTGGACGCGCAGGACGTTCACGTGGGGTGGGAAGCCGTACTTCCGGAAGACGCCCCACAGGCCGTCAGACAGTTGCGAGAATTCTTTCCTCAGTTCGGGGAGGCCGGCGCCGGCGGTCATCTTCGCCAACGGCATCTCCAACACGGTCCGGAGCTCGTCCCACTGCGGCGAGCTCCCGGCCTTCGGCTCCGCGAGCGACCGGCGCAGCGCCTGGGCTGCCGCCGCCGCGGCTTGCGCGTCGTCCCCGGCCAGGCCCTTCCACACGGCGAAGTACCCGCGGGCCAGGGAATCCATCCGGAGCACCACCTCCAGGGGGGCGCCGACGAACACCGGCGTCTGCGGTTCCCCGGACGCGCCCTCCATCTTGGGAAGGGTCATCATCGACGGCGAGCCCTGGATGCGCCGGTTGGAGTCGATGACGAACGCGCCGCGCCGCGCCACGGTCTCCCCCTCCGAGAGCCCCGTGAGCACGATCGTCCAGGCGAGGCCGTCGCGTTGCATCTCCTCCTCGCCGACCTCCACCTCCCGCGGAGAGAATCCGCCGTTCCCGTCGGCGACGTAGACCACGGAGCGCTTCCCGGTGTACAGGACGGCCGTGGAGGGGACCATCAGCCGGTCGCCCTCCCCGGGCACCGTTGCACCGCCCTGCGGATTCTTCGCACCGCCCTGCGGATTCTTCGCACCGCCCTGCGGGGTTGGGATCGTCGCGGCCACGGCTTCCCGGGCCTCAGCCCTCACCCAGGCACCGAAGCGGAACAGTTGGTGGGAGTTGTCCAGCGTGGCGCGCACCATGAAGGTCCGCGTCTTCCCGTCGACCTGGTAGTCGGCGTAGTCCACCACCGCCAGGAAGGGCATCGCCTCCAGGCCCTCGGCCCGCACGATCAGCGGCTGACCGGGGCGGATCCAGTTATCCCGCAGGGAGACGTCGAGCTCCATCCAGACCTTCCGGTTGTCCACGACCTCGTAGAGGACCTCGCCCCGGCGGATCTGGCTCCCCTCGTAGACGTTGCGGCGGATGACGATGCCCCCCGAGGAGGCGTAGACCGGGTTGTACTGGGCGGGCTTGCCGCTCCGGATCAGGGCCTGGATCTCCCGCGGGGTCATGCCCAGGTTCGCCAGGCGCGCCTCGCCGGCCTTGCGCAGCGACGTCTGTGTGGCGTCGGTGTTCTGGATCAGGGCCAGGAACTCGGCCTGCGCCCCCGTCAGCGACGGCGAGAACAGAAGCGCCACGGGCTGCCAGGCCCGGACCCGCTCGCCCTCGAACCGCACGTAGGTCTTCTCGACGCGCCCGTCCACCCACGAGGTCACCACGGTCTTGGAGGACAGGTCGGGCACGATCCGTCCCGTCAGCCTGCGGGTCATCTGAAACGCCCGCCGCTCCACGCGGACCGTCTCCACGCCTGCGCCGCCGATGGCCTCCCGGGCGCCGCCCGCGCCGCCGGTCAGGCCCGCGCCGCCCCCGCCCGAGGGGGACACCGGGATCAAATCCATGTGACAAATCGGGCATTTTCCGGGCTCGCCGCGGCGCACCGAGGGGTGCATCGAGCAGGTGTATTCCGTCTTTCCCGCGCTCTCCCCGCCGGCCGCGTCGTCGGCGCCGTGGTCGTGCGCGACCCCGGCCGCAGGAGCGCCCTCGGACCGCTTTTCGGGCAGGTGCGAGATCGCCAAAACGACCACGCCCAGACAGGCGGCCGTCACGAGCACGCTGGATGAGACCTTCTTTACCAGAGAGAGTTTGTTTATCAGCATCTTTACTTTTGACATGATTCACCCACCGGATCCGCCGCGCCGACCGTCTCCCCCGTCAACTCCTCGATCAGGGCCAGGACCGTCGCCATCTGGGCCAGACCGTTGTCCACCTGGGCCTCCAACTGGAGCTCCAGATCCACCAGTTGCAGCAATTTCTGCAGGTTGTCCGCCCCGGCGCTCCACGAGACCGTCAGGGTCTCGACGGCCTTCCGGGTCCGTGGCAGGATCGATCCCGCCACGCGGCAGCGGACGGCCTGCAACGCATCGTAGCGGGTCAGCAGGTTGCGCAGCTCGGACCCGATCCGCAGCTCCGCGGCGTCGATGCCGGCCCGGATCGCGTCCTGCTCGTACCGCAGCGCCTTCAACTGGTGGGAGAGGTTGGAGTGCCAGTCCGGGATGCGGATCGACAGGCCCAGCATGATCGACGCCTCGGGACTCGAGGCGCCCCCCATGGCCGGGTCCGAGGCGCCGCCCCAGCCCGCGCTGACCTGCAGATCCGGCACGTACCTCAGCCGCACGCCCTGCTCGGAGGACGCCCTGGCCTGCAGCTCGGCCCGCAGCTTCCCGATCTCGGGCGCGTGGACGAGGGCCTTGCGCAGCAGCGTCTCCCGGGGCGGACGGAGCTTCCAGGGCAGCCCCCCCGACACCGTGATCCTGCCGCTGCGGCGCCCCAGCAGCGCGTTGAGCTCCTCGACGGTCCGCGTCCGCGACGCCTCCAGGAGCAGCCGCTCGTTGTCGGTCTGGGCGATGGCCGCGTCGAGCAGGACCAGCTCCGTCGTGCCGCCGGCGGCGGTGGGCCAGGTCGCCCGCTGGAGGGCCAGCATCTTCTTCTGGAGCGCCAGCTTCCGGTCCATGCGCTCCAGGTTCCTTCCGATCTCATAGAGCTCGAAGTATTTCACCTTCACGGCCCTGAGCAGGACGTTGCGGACCACCGCGAGCTCGGCCGCGGCGACCTGCACCTGGGCCCGGCGGCTCTCCAGATCCTGGCGGAGCTTCGATGGCCAGGGGATCTTCTGGCTGACCATGACGGACCACTTGGCAGCCAACCCCATCGAGAACAACGAAATCATGGGCGTGTCGAACGTGAGGCCCTGATCGGCCAGGCTCTTCCGGGCCAGGATCCGGAAGGCCAGGGAACGCAGCTGGGGGTTGAGCATGACGCCTGCCTCGAGCAGCTCCGGGAGCGTGCCCAGGGCCTTGGTCTCGAAGCGCCGCGCCTGCCTGTCGAAGTCCGGCGAGGTCAATAATGAAAGGTCGGGGTCAGGCAGGGTCCTGGTCCTGGACGAACGGGCGCAGGCGCTCGCCGACAGGACCGCGATGAGGAGGAACAGGAAGAGACGATGGGACATCCGACACACCCTTTGCTGGGGGGGGGAACATGGCAAGACCCGTGCCAGGCCCGCGAAGATGGCTCCCGGACGGGATCGACGCCTTGCCTCCCTGGGAAAACCGTCGTTTCCTTGATATGGGCGCTATGCACAGATTGAAGAATAGTATGAATCCGCTTCGGAATAGTCGGATTGGCGGACCGGACGGCGGGCCCGGGAGATCGTCGAAATCCCAGGCGGCGCTTGGCTTCACGGTCCTGGCATGCCCCTTGCGAACAGAGGACGCCAGGAGGTGCATCATGCACAAATCATTGTTTGTAGTTTTGCTTCTTTCGCCCTTCGCCCTGGCCGCCTGCGGCCTCGGCC
>PHBF01000146.1 GCA_002841905.1 Deltaproteobacteria bacterium HGW-Deltaproteobacteria-17 | reverse complement strand
ATCGGATGGTTCTAAATGTACCACGCCAATGATCCAAGTCAACCGGGATTTAAATCTATAACAACACTGCCCTTCCCGCGCGCACCTCCCCCGACCGCCCCGGCCGTGTAACTTTCACGCGAACCGGTCGCTCGTGGTGGAAGAACAACTTCCGCTCGTCGAGAATCCCCCTGCGATTTTCCTGGGTCAACCTGGGTCAACGGTTGTCCCACTTTGACCCAAATGACCGCCTTTCATGAGGAACGGGAGAGAAACAGAATGACGAACCGAAGTACAGAAAGCGCTTGAGATGATTGGCCTTTTCCGAAATTCCCTTCTGGTTCAAGGGGGTTTTACAAGCGCCTGTCTTCGGGCCTCTGGATCAATAGGAAATCATCTGGCTGCTGCGGCCGGAGATGTAGTAATGGTTGAGCAGTTGGCGTTTCTCGACCTCTTCCTGCATCTGGCGCCAGATCGGGGGGTGATCGGCCAGGATCTGGAAGAAGATCTTGGCCGGGATCTGGACGATCTCGACGAAGGTCCGGGAGCGGACCGAGGCCATGGCGGGCTTGCGCTTGAGCAGGGCCATCTCGCCGAAGTACTCGCCTTCACCGAGGACGCTGAGCACCTTCTCCGGCACGGCTTCCTTGCCGTCGGTCTCCCCTTCGGCCTCGACGACGACCTCGACCTCACCGAGCAGGATCAGGAAGAAGCCGCCGCCCTTGGAGCCCTGCTTGATGATCGAGGTGCCCGCGGCGAAGCGGTGGAAGTGGATGTCGGTGAGGTACTGGGCGCGCTTCTCCGCGGAGATCAGGTTGAAGAACGTGAGGTTCTTGATCATCAGATCCTGCAGGCGCGACCGGTAGAACTTCTTGATGACCTCGAGGATCGCCGGGTGCTTCTTGCCGATCTCCTGCACGGTCTTCTTGGAGATCTCCAGCACGGTGGTCCGCACCACGGTCGTGATGGAGGCGTGACGTTTCTGGTCGGTCAGCAGGGCGAACTCGCCGAAGAACTCCCCGGCGTTGAGCAGGCTGATCTCCCGCTCCTCGCCCGAGGGCTGGAGCTTGGAGACGCGGACCTCGCCGTCGATGATCAGGAACAGGGAGTTGCCGGCGTCGCCCTCATGGAACAGGACGGTCCCCGGCTCGTACGTGGCGGTGCTGACCTGCCTGCGCAGGGCTTCGCGGGAGTCTTCGTCGAGCTCACGCAATAGCGGCGCGAGGGTCCAGAAGTCCTCCTCGACCTCGGCCTCGAGCTCGTCGGCCTCGGCGAACCGGTCCGGCGTCTTGTCATCGGTGGCTTCGTCTTCCCAGGCGGCGGAGAACATGTCCTCGTCCTGGTCCTTGAACACGTCGATCGTCTCGTTGCGGTTGGTGCGGATCTCGTTGGCGATCGACGACAGCCGCTCGTCGCGCGAGGGGAAGCGGTGGGTGATGGTCTCCGACAGCGTCGCGGCGATGCGAGGGACGCCGGCGGGCGGGCTGGGGATGCGCCGGGCGCCGGGATCGCTCTCGTCCTGCCAGGTGTCCATCTTGATCTGGTTGTAGTCGGCGATGGGCGTCGGATCCTCGGGCTCGGACCAGTGGTTCATCATCTGGCCGACGTCCTCCTCCGCGGAGGGCTCGGACATGGCCACGGTGGTCACCGGCTCGGGGGCGCCGAAGCTCTTTCCGGTGATGGTGGCGAACAGGTCCTGGAACTCCTGGATCTTCGGATAGAATTCCAGCACGCTGCGGCAGACGGCCTCGGCCTGGCCGCGCTTGCCCTGATCCAGGTAGGCCTGGGTGACGATCCGGT
Organism: Deltaproteobacteria bacterium HGW-Deltaproteobacteria-17; assembly: GCA_002841905.1. Classification (GTDB taxonomy): domain Bacteria; phylum Myxococcota_A; class Polyangia; order HGW-17; family HGW-17; genus HGW-17. The sequence goes on along the minus strand of PHBF01000146.1, from coordinate 5,225 downwards.
ACTGGGTCTTGGCCTCGTCGTCTCGGTCGAGTTTGCGGTACAGCCCTGCCAGGCGCAGCCGAAGATCCGGGCGGTCCTCGACCTGGATCTCCTGCTCCAACTGCTTGGCTTCCTTGCGAATTTTCCGTTTGGTGAAGAAATCCAGCGCCATGAGGGCTCCAGGTTTTACGGTTTGGCGGGTTGGGGCGCCTTCCGGCTCTCGGTGAACATCCGCAGAATGTACTCACGCAGCCGGGGGAGCGTGCGCTCGTCCTCGGTCAGGAAAACCAGCACCTGCCGTTCGGCCGGTCCGCCGAGCCTGAAGAGGGCCTCGGCCATCTTCTGCAGGGCGTGGATGTCCTGGGCGAAGGCGGGGTCGGCCCGGTAGGCCAGCAGGAACTCGCGGAAGGGACGGATGATCCCCTTGTCGCCGATGGCCAGCAGCGCCTCGGTCAGGGCCACGAGCTCCTTCTGGGAGGTGGCCGGGTGGGCCAGCAGCTGGAGCATCGTGGGCACGGCCTCCTTGGTCTTGAGGGAGCCCAGCACCGTGGCCATGACCTCCACGGCCATGGGACGGGTGTTCTTGATGTAGTCAAACGGCTGCTGCAGCAGGCTCAGATACAGGGGGACACCGTTGGGATCGGGGCGGGCGATGAGGTCGCGGGCGGCCTTCTCGCGCAGCTCGGCCGAGCTCTCGGGGTTGGTGAGCATCTTGATCAGGCGACCGACACCGGCGCCGCCGACCACGGCCAGGGCGTCGATGGCCAGACGCTTGGCCAGGGGATAGCGGGAGTCGGGATCGTTGGCGATCGCGGTCAGCGCGTCGAGGAGCGGGGCGGGAGCCTCCACCTCGGCCGAGGAGGGCGGGGTCATGCCGGCGATGTCGAACGTGACGCCGCGCATGCGCATCCCGAGGGGTTCGGTGCGCCACACGCGCTCGCCGGTGGCCACCTTCAGGCACTCGAGGGACCCGTCGGCCTTGGCGTAGAACACGAAGTCCTTGTTGGCCGTGGAGCCGATCAGTTCATCGGTGTAGGGGTGCATCACCGCCCACTGCAGGGTGGCCTGGGATTTCTCGTTCACGGAGAAGCCCAGGAAATACTTGAACATGTGGATCACGAAGCGGTTCTCGTGCAGGGCCGCGCCGGCCTTCCCCCGGATCCAGGTGGCGAGCAGGGAGCGGACCTCGTAGGCGGAGTAGTCGGTGGTGACCGGATCGTAGCGGTCCAGCGAGTAGCGGAACTCCACGTTGTGGATGTCGGTGGTCATGGTCGCCGGGGCGCGCCCGACCACGTCGACGATGTCCGGGGAGAGACGGTACATGCCGCGCTTGTCCCCGAAGAAGATGCCTTCGGAGGTGGCCTTCATGAAGCGGACCTCGCCTTTGGGGATCAGGATGCGCGCGAGCTCCTTGGGGCTGCTGGTGTCGAGGAGCACCAGATGCTGGTTGCGATAGGGCACCACGACGACCGTGTTGGTCATCAGGGGAAGTCCCATGCGGCCGTTGGCCTCCAGCGACCAGATCTCCCTGCCGTCCTCGCTGAGGATCGTCACGGTGGAGACCTGGTTGAGGGGGTCGCCGGCGGGCTTGAAGTTGGTGACGTAGGCGATCTTGCCGTTGGGCGCGCCGGAGAGGCCCATGAAGGTGTGCTGGGCGCGCATGGGGACGGTCCAGGCCTGTTTGCCGGAGCGGACGTCCAGGGCGGTCAGGCCCGTGGTCTTGTCGAGATAGACGACATGGGAACCGGCCACGACGTAGCGCGAGATCGCGTTGGGCGTGGGCTGCTTCCACAGGATCTTGCCGGTGGCCGGTGCCACGGCCACGGCGGTCCGCGGGTTGAGGCCCTGGAAGATCACCAGCGGCTCGCCGGTGGCGTTGGCCGGTCCTGCCGGCGGCAGGGTGATCCGGTTGATCGCCTTGGCGATCTTCCCCGAGTCGTTGGGCATCGTGTTCTGGTGGAAGGGCGGCAACGGCTTGCACGAAGCCAGGAGGAGCACGAAAAGGGTCAGGCTGAGTGCGGAGGTTTTCATGGTACGCCTCATTTCGAGAGAATCTGGAAAGCGAGTTTGCGGGACCGGGGGAACGCGTCGGGACCGCTGCCGTGATAGACCATCAGGACGTTCTGGGCGCCGGGCAGGTTGGTGTCGCCCAGGATCTGCACCAGCTGGACTCGGACCGGCTCCGGGCCGAAGTCGTCCCGGGAGAGCAGGGTGCCGATCGTCGTGATCAGGGGTTCCTTCGAGGACTTGGTGTTCTCCATGGCCATCGCCAGGGTGCGCGCCGTGCGGATGCCGCCGATGAAGCCCAGGGCCTGCATGGCCGCCGTCGAGCCGCGGGCGAACAGTTTCAGCAGGGGCTCCTCGGCCTCGGCGACCCGGCGTTTGCCCAGGAGCCAGGCCGCCTTGTTGCGCACGGCTTCCTGATAGTCACGCAGGGCCTTCAGGAGGATCTCGTTGACGACCTTGACCGGCGCCGGATCCTTGCCGAAGTCGAGCTCGCACAGGGAGACCAGCGCCTCGACGCGGAGCTCGGTGGCGCGGTGGCGCGTGTAGAACACCAGCGTCTCCATCGCCTTGGGATCCTTGCGGGCGCCCAGGGCCTGGATCATGGCCTTGCTCATGGCGGGAGGATAGCCCAGCAGCAGTTGCATCTGGAGCATGTCCAGGGACTCGGGCGTCTTGCGTTTGCCCAGCTCGGCGATGGCGGCCAGCGCATCGGCGGCGTTGTCACCCTGAATCACAAACAGTAAATAATTCAGGTCAGCCTGCTGCATGTTCTTCAGGGGGGCCTTCTGCGCGGCGGCGGGGAAGGAAATCCCAAGGGCAAGCCAAGAGACAACCATAAAAACGAGAAATTTTCGCATGTCATCACTCCTATGGCGTGGTTCCCATCAAGAATTGAGCACTTTTCGGGAACGCGCTACGCTATACCAAATCCCACCGCAGAGTCAATCCATTACTATTGAGCGTTTGACGGTTTTGAATGGAGTTGACTGTTTGGCGGTAGTGGCGGATAATAAAATATTATCTTCGACACAGAACCGAAATTTCGGTTGTGTCCGCGATGGTTCTTTGATACACATTGGCACCAGTTGTTGGCGAGAATTGCCTAGGTTTTTTGCCCAAGGAGTAGATTCGATGGAAGTATTATACGAGGAGGAATACCGAGCGATACAGGATGTCGTCGAACGGTTGTGTCGCGATGCCAACTCCAAGGCGGTGCTTCTGATTGACAAGAACGGTCAGGAAATCGCCTCATCCGGGGAAATCGAGAACATCGATACCACCTCACTGTCCTCGCTCACGGCCGGCAACGTGGCCGCCACCGGCGGCATCGCGCGGCTCCTGGCCGAGAAGGAATTCACCGGACAGTTCCACGAGGGCGAGCACACCAACGTACACATCTCCATCGTCGCACAGCGCGTCATCCTGCTGGTCCTCTTCGACCAGAGGACCTCGCTGGGGCTGGTCCGCCTGCGGGTGAAGAAGGCCTCAAAGGACATCCAGGATGTCCTGGATTCGATGGCCAACAAGAGCGAGCAGGCCAAGCCGTCCATTTTTGAAGAAATCACCGATGAGGACATCGACAACCTCTTCAATGACGACTAGGGGCCTGCTGCATGTCATTTATTAATTATTCCTCCCGAGAAATCAATTGCAAGATCGTGTACTATGGCCCCGGGCTATGCGGCAAGACCACCAATCTGCAGTACATTTACCAAAAAACGAGCCCCGACGCCCGCGGCAAGATGGTCAGCCTCGCGACCGAGACGGAGCGCACGTTGTTCTTCGATTTCCTGCCGCTGAGCATGGGTGAGGTGCATGGGTTCAAGGCCCGCTTCCACCTGTACACGGTGCCGGGCCAGGTTTTTTACGACGCCAGCCGCAAGTTGATCCTCAAGGGGGTCGACGGCGTGGTCTTCGTGGCCGACTCCCAGGTCGAGCGCATGGAGGCGAACATGGAGTCGCTGGACAACCTGCGCGAGAACCTCGAGGAGCAGGGGTACGATCTCGACCAGCTGCCGTATGTGGTCCAGTACAACAAGCAGGACCTGCCCAACGCCGCTCCGATGGATGAGTTGAGCAAGCTGCTCAACACCACCAACGTGCCCGAGTTCGCCGCCGTGGCCACCACCGGCGACGGGGTCTTCGGCACGCTCAAGGCCGTGGCCAAGCTCGTCATGATGGACCTGCGCAAGCGCAAGTAGCCGTCCCCCTGCCGACGTCTCCCCCCGAGTAACTCGAAAAGAATCCTGAATGCCGGTGCGCCCCCGCAGAGGTCGCTGGCGGCGGTGCGGTCAGTCCTCGTCTTCGGGCTCGACGTGGACCGAGACGATCGTGCCCTCGCCATAGGTGGTGCAGATCAGCCGCTCCACCTCGGAGGCGATGCGGTGGCCCTCGATCACGCTCAGTTCGGATTTCACCCGGATGTGGAGCTCCGTGGCGATGTAATTGCCGATGCGGCGGGTCCGCAGGTTGTGGGGATCCATCACGCCGTCGACGGTCAGGGCCAGCTTGAGCAGCCGGTCCTTCTCCTCGGGGGGCAGGGAGCGCTCGAGCATCTCGCTCATGCTGCCGTAGGAGATCTGGAGGGCGACCCGGATGATGAAGAAGGACACGACGATGCTGGCGATGGGATCCAGGATGGTGAAGCGGTCGCCCAGCAGGATCGCGCCGCCGATGCCCACGAGCGTGCCGATCGACGACAGGGCGTCGGAGCGGTGGTGCCAGGCATTGGCGATGACCGCCTGGCTCTGGATCTCGCGACCCACCAGGACGGTCCACTGGTAGAGGGCCTCCTTGGAGAGGATGGACACGAAGGCGGCGATCAGCGCGATGAAGTGGGGTTCAGGGACGGTGGCCCCGTGGGAGGCGGCGTGGACGGTCTTGACGCCGCTCCAGCCGATCCCGGCGCCGACCAGCAGCAGGGCCACGCCGATGATCATCGTGGCCAGCGTCTCGAACTTGCCGTGGCCGTAGTCATGATCGGCGTCCATGGGCTGCCGGGTGATGCGCATGGTGATCAGCACCACGAGGTCCGTGGCGAAGTCGGACAGGGAGTGGATCGCGTCGGCGATCATGGCCGCGCTGTTGCCGAGGATGCCGGCGGCGAGCTTGAGGCCCGTCAGGATGGCGTTGACCAGGGAGCCCAGGAGCGTGACACGGTTGGCGCGGCTCACACGATCCGGGGGGCACTTCGTTGTCTCAGGGGTGTCGGCGCTCATGGGGAGGCATCATAATTCCGG
>PHBF01000145.1 GCA_002841905.1 Deltaproteobacteria bacterium HGW-Deltaproteobacteria-17 | reverse complement strand
AGTGCCCGGCGAAGCGCCCGCCCCACCTTCTCGCGGTCCTGGGCGAAATGCACCATCCCGGCGATGCTCTCCATCATGAACTGCGGCCGTTCCGACGCGAGCGAGCTTCGTGAGAAGCGCCAGGAAGCCTGGGTGATGGCCAGGAGAAAGACCGCAGCCAGGATGGCTGTGAGCGGGTGGGCCCAGCGCGGGTGCGAGAGGCGGACGGAGAGCCAGTCAGCCCAGCCTGCGATCCCTGGAAGCAGCGTCATGACGAACAGGGGCCAGACCGGCGCGAAGAAGCGGAACATGGCCATGAAGTCGCCGCCGGAGCGGACGACGTTGGCTCCATGCAGCAGGAACAGCCCCGCCGTCAGCAGGAACGCCCGACGACCTCGTGCAGGACCGCTCCGGGCGCGCGGGAGCCAGACACCGGCCCAGAGCGGAAGGAACCAATACAATCGGAAAGTCGTGAAGAAGGCGTTCGCATACGCCAGCCCGTGTTTGAACAGAAAGGCTGGATCGATGCCGCTGATCTTGGTGTGGTAGGTCATGGGCAGCCACTGGCCGTAGACGGTGCGGCGCCAGATCAGGTGCGAACCCACGAGGGCTGTGAAAAGGAGGAGCCCGGTGGCCGGTCGCCACAGTGCCCGGAGGCGGAAATGTCCGTTCTTCCAGGTGGAGATGAAGAGCAGGGAGAGGGCTGCCGAGCCGAGCAGCAGACCTTCAGGCCTGGTCAGGGCGCAGGTCGCCCACAGGAGGGCCGGTCTCGTGCCGGTGGTGGGCCCGTCTCCAGCCATCAGGGTGGACACCACGGCGGCCGTCAACAGCGCACCAAAGAGCATGGTCTCGAGGCCGGCCGACACCCAGAAGGCGAACGGTCCAAAGCCGGCCAGCGCCAGCAGTCCGGTGGCCAGGATGGTGCGTCGGCGACCCGTGGTCCCGTGGCACGGGTCGGGCCACAGCCAGGTGATGAATCGGTGCATGGACACAAGGATCCAGAGCGCACAGAGCGCGCTGCCCAGATGTGCCGCGTGCCGCATGGAGACGGAGGCCAGCTCGGAGAGCGACAGATATACGACCCACAGGAAGTTCGAGTAGCCTTCGACGGCTTCGCCGGGGTTGTAGAAGGGTTCACCGCGTCTGGCCAGGTTCAGTGCATAGCGGAACGAGATGTAGGCGTCGTCGCAGATGAACCAGGTCAGAAAGGTGGTGTGGATCAGGAGCAGCGCGGCACCGAGACCCACCAGGAGCCAACGGAGGGCGAGGTCGACCCGCGCGGATGGGTCCCTGTTTGTGCTGGACTGCAGGAAACGAATGAAGGGCAAGGACCGGATGCCTTACTTGTTGTAGGAGCAAACCCGGTTCCGGCCGGCGTGCTTGGCTTCATACAGGGCGCGGTCGGCCGCGCTCACCAGCTCCTCGGCGGAGTTGATCGCGGGATCGGGGAGACTGGCGATGCCGATGCTGACGGTCACGGTCATCTGCTGGTTGTCGTAGACGAAGGGGCGGTTGGCGATGTTCATGCGCAGGCGATCTGCCAGGATCATCGCGTTGTCGTGGGGAATCCCGCGGGTGATCAGGGCGAACTCCTCGCCTCCGTAGCGGGCGAACACGTCTTCAGACCGGATCGAACCTGTGACGCGTCGGGCCATCTCCACCAGCACGGCGTCACCGCACAGGTGCCCGTAGGTGTCGTTGAAGCGCTTGAAGTGGTCGAGGTCGAACATGAACAGCGTGACAGGAAAATGGTGCCGGAGGGCGTAGGCGAATTCAGCTTCCAGCCGCTCGACGAAGTACCGCTTGTTGTAGGTCTTGGTCAGGCCGTCGCGCAGGGCGGACTCGAACATCTGGCGCTGGAAGTTCTCCTCGACGTTGTCATGGTAGGTGAACTTCAGGATCGAGGTGGAGCCCACCTGGATCTTGTCTCCGTCCTTGAGCAGCCTGCGTGAGACCCGTTCGCTGTTGATGTAGGTGCCATTGGTGCTGTGCAGATCCTCGAGCATCACCTCACCGCCCGGGAGGGAAATCAGGCGGCAGTGCGAACGGCTGATCCCGTCATCGATGAGCATGATCTGGTTCATGTGGCCACGGCCGATCACCATTTCCTCAAGATCAATGCGGAACATCTGACCGACATTGCTGCCGGCGATCACGATCAGGCATGCATAGTTCTTCTTCTGAGGACTCTGCAGATTGCTGATGGATACAATCTTGGTGCTTTCGGAATTGTCATCTCCAGTCAAGACGTTCCTCCAGATGACCGGAATCGGGCTGGTCAGTTTTCCGGTGGCCAAATCCTATTCCTTTTCTATTGATTGTGCAAGACAAAGTAGGGACATGAAGGAAGAAGTTCGTGATGCTGCAGGATGGAAAAGGCGAGATCACCACTTTCGTCTCTTTTTGTGGAAGGAAGGATGGTTCTTGTGAGAACCGGGGAGTCAAGGAGACGGCGAAAATGACGCAATTTTATAATATTATCAATGAGTTAGATGCCTTGCAGGGTGGTGGACACGAAAGCCCTCGATTTCAGGGTGGACCCAAGAATTATCTTGACAAGCGGGAGGTGCTTACTTATAAAGCTGAGTCGCACGCTTTCGTGTGGACGCGGTCCCTCGCTGGCGTAGCTCAACCGGCAGAGCAGCTGATTTGTAATCAGCAGGTTGCGGGTTCAAGTCCCATCGCCAGCTCTGACCGCACCTCGGACGCCTTTGGTTCGGGGGCAGCGGTTGCCGCGGAATGGAAGTGAGCTTCCATTCCACCCAGTTTGGTGGGGTTCCCGAGCGGTCAAAGGGAGCAGACTGTAAATCTGCCGCCGAATGGCTTCGGTGGTTCGAATCCACCCCCCACCACAAACTTTCCGTGACTCCGCGGTCATGGAAGGTGGTCGATTGCGGGAATAGCTCAGTTGGCAGAGCATCAGCCTTCCAAGCTGAGGGTCGCGGGTTCGATTCCCGTTTCCCGCTCCGTCCTCGCCGACCATGCCCACATAGCTCAGTCGGCAGAGCACCTCCTTGGTAAGGAGGAGGCCATCGGTTCAAATCCGATTGTGGGCTCAGACGGTCCTTTTTAAGAACCCGGCCTTTGGGCCATTTTTTGGAGGAGATTGTAATGGCAAAAGAAAAATTCATTCGCGACAAACCGCATGTGAACATCGGCACCATTGGTCACATCGATCATGGCAAGACCACCCTGACTGCCGCCATCACCAAGTACCTGGCCACCAAGGGCAACGCGAAGTTCATCCCCTTCGATGAAATCGACAAGGCGCCCGAGGAACGGGAACGCGGTATCACGATCAACACCGCCCACGTCGAATACCAGACCGAAAAGCGTCACTATGCCCACGTGGACTGCCCGGGTCACGCCGACTACATCAAGAACATGATCACCGGCGCCGCGCAGATGGACGGAGCCATCCTCGTCGTTTCCGCTCCGGACGGCCCGATGCCCCAGACCCGCGAGCACGTCCTGCTGGCGCGCCAGGTCAACGTCCCGTACATCGTCGTCTTCCTGAACAAGGTCGACATCATGGCCGAGGAAGACGCCGAACTGATCGACCTCGTCGAGATGGAAGTGCGCGAACTCCTCTCCAAGTATTCCTTCCCCGGTGACGATCTCCCGATCGTGCGCGGCTCGGCCCTCAAGGCCCTCGAAGCCGCCGCCCCCGGCAAGGAGACCGAGTGCATCCAGGAGCTCATGGACGCCTGCGACAAGTATGTGCCCGAGCCCGAGCGCGCCGTGGATCGTACCTTCCTGATGCCGATCGAGGACGTGTTCACGATCACCGGTCGCGGCACGGTCGTCACCGGTCGTATCGAGAGCGGCATCGTTCACACCAACGACGCCGTCGAGCTCGTCGGTATCCGTGACACGGTCAAGACGGTCGTCACCGGCGTCGAGATGTTCCGCAAGATCCTCGACGAAGGCATGGCGGGCGACAACGCCGGTCTGCTTCTGCGCGGCGTCAAGCGTGACGAAGTCGAGCGCGGCCAGGTCGTGGCCAAGCCGGGCAGCATCACCCCGCACAAGAAGTTCAAGGCGGAAGTGTACGTCCTGAAGAAGGAAGAGGGCGGCCGCCACACGCCGTTCAAGAACAACTACCGTCCCCAGTTCTATTTCCGCACCACCGACGTCACGGGCACCGTGCAGTTGATGGAAGGCGTCGAAATGTGCATGCCGGGCGACAACACCCAGATGATCGTCGAACTGCATGTGCCCATCGCCGCCGCGAAGGGTCTTCGCTTCGCCATCCGCGAAGGCGGCCGCACTGTTGGTTCGGGCGTCGTCACGGAAATCGTTGAATAAGCAGGTGATATGATGGGCAACAGCACGATGATCAATTTGGAATGCACGGAGTGCAAAAACCGCAATTACACGACGACCAAGAACAAGCGGACCACGCCCGACAAACTGGAGTTCAAAAAGTATTGTCCCTTTGATCGGAAGCACACGACGCATCGCGAGAGCAAGTAGCTCTTGGATCCGGAGTGTGGGTGAGTTTACGGGCGGCGGGTGAGAGCTTCTCACCCGCCGTTTCGTTGTTAGTCGACGCGTACACAGAAGACGATTCTGTGTAGGGCAGTAGCTCTAATGGTAGAGCGGCGGTCTCCAAAACCGTAGGTTGGGGGTTCGAGTCCCTCCTGCCCTGCCGCTTTTTGTGTCCAGACCTGTGAGGTTCTAATATGGGCGACAGAAAATATATACATCTTGTTTTCCTGGTTTTGGTGCTGCTGGCCTCCTGGGTATCGATCAAATCGATCGATCTGGTATGGTCCATGTTCGCCAGACCCGATAAATTGTGGCCGGAACTGCTCGGCATCGGCCTGGGTCTCCTCGTGGTGGGATTCTACTGGCTCAAGCAGGAGACCTTCGATTGGGTCGGCGCCATCATCCACGAACTGAAGCGTGTCACCTGGCCGACCAAGACGGAAACTTCCAGCGCCACGGTGGTCGTGGTCATCACGGTGATCATTGCGGCCATCCTGATGGGTATGTTCGACTGGTTCTGGGCACTCGTGACGGATTACATCCTGCTCACGTAGGAAGAGGCTTGTCATGGCGATGAAATGGTACGTAGTTCATACTTACGCCCAGGCTGAAGAGGCCGTCAAGGCGTCACTGGAAGAACGGTACAACGCCGTGAAGAAGGCCCACCTGTTCGGTGAGATCCTGATCCCCATCGAACGCGTCATCGACATGAAGAACGGCGAGAAGCGCACCTCCACGCGGAAATTCTTCAACGGCTACATCTTCGTGCAGATGGAAATGTGTGAGGATTCATGGCACCTGGTCAAGGACACCCCGAAGGTCACCGGATTCCTCGGCGGCTCCAACCCGACACCGCTTCCGGATCGTGAGATCGACGCTGTCCGGGCCCAGGTCCACGAAGGGACCACCAAGCCCAAGCCGAAGATCCAGTTCTCCGATGGCGAGCGGGTACGGGTGACCGACGGTCCCTTCAACAACTTCCAGGGCATCATCGAGGAAGTGAAACCGGAAAAGCAGAAACTCAAGGTTCTGGTCACGATCTTTGGTCGTGCCACGCCGGTGGAGCTCGACTTCACGCAGGTCGAGAAGAACTGACAGATCCGCAAGGACAGTCAGATCTGATGGATCTGCCAGATCCGCAGGAACGACGAGATCCTGCATTATCAGCTTGAATTTTTGATCGTTTTGTTGTACAAACCCCACCGGCGCGTTGAGGGCGCTTGTGCGGATTTGAGATTTTCTCAATCATTTTAACAGGTTACGATTTGGTGAAATTGGTGATCCCATGAAGAAACTGACGGGTCAGATCAAATTGCAGTTACCGGCCGGAAAAGCGACTCCCGCACCCCCCGTGGGCCCGGCCCTGGGTCAACATGGCGTGAACATTATGGAATTCTGTAAGCAGTTCAACGCCAAAACGCAGAAGGAAGAGGGGATGATCATCCCCGTGGTGATCTCCGTTTTCTCGGATCGCTCCTTCACGTTCATCATGAAAACGCCCCCGGCCTCGATTCTCCTGCTCAAGGCCGTCGGCGTGAAGAGCGGCTCCGGTGAGCCCAACAAGAAGAAGATCGGCAAGGTCACCTGGAATCAGATCCGTGACATCGCCGCTCTGAAGCTGCCCGATCTGAACACCACGGATCTCGAGGCTGCCATGCGCACCGTCGCGGGCACCGCCAAGTCCATGGGGATCGACGTAGTCGACTGATCATTTTTCTCACATACCACCTGTGAGTTGAGGCGTCCAGGACGCCAGGTGGGAGGCTGATTTTGGCCGAAAAGGAGGATTTATGGCGAATCAAGGGAAAAAGTATCTAAGCTCACTCAAAGTCTACGATCGCACCAAACGTTACACTGTGGACGAGGCCGCAAACCTCGTCGAAAAACTCAGCCTCACCAAGTTCGATGGAACGGTTGAACTCGCCGTCCGACTGGGCGTCAATCCGCGTCATGCGGATCAGATGGTCCGCGGTGCGGTGGTTCTGCCCCACGGAACCGGCAAGACCGTCCGTGTCCTGGTGTTCACCAAGGGCGACAAGGTCCAGGAAGCCCTGGCCGCCGGCGCCGATTACGCGGGAGCCGAAGATCTCGTCGAGAAGATCCAGAAGGAAAACTGGCTGGACTTCGACAAGACCATCGCCACGCCCGACGTCATGCCCCTGGTCGGCCGCATCGGCCGCATCCTCGGAACGCGCGGTTTGATGCCCAACCCGAAGGTCGGCACCGTCACCTATGACGTCGAAAAGACCGTCAAGGAGCTCAAGGGTGGTCGCGTGGAGTTCCGCGTAGAGAAGGCCGGCATTGTTCACCTCGGCATCGGCAAGGTTTCCTTTGGTCCCCAGAAGATCAAGGAAAACATGATCGCGGTGATCGAGATGCTTCTCAAATTGAAGCCCGCTTCCGCCAAGGGAACGTACATCAAGAGCGTGACCCTGGGAGCGACCATGGGTCCTGGCATCAAACTGGACGTGCATCAAATGCTCGCCCTGCTGACGGCCTAATAGGGGGTGTGAAATGAATCGTGTCCAAAAATCTGAACACATCCGG
>PHBF01000144.1 GCA_002841905.1 Deltaproteobacteria bacterium HGW-Deltaproteobacteria-17 | reverse complement strand
CGGCACATATTCTGAACGAAGGCCGCGCAAGAGCACGATGGAGAACGCCAGGGAAATCAGAAAGATCGTGGGCATGATGAAGACCACTGGCACAATGGTCGCCCCCGCGTGACCCATGAACGCGATCTTCGAGATCAGCGCCAGCATCAGCAGGGACAGGAACACCAGGTAGGAGATTGTCAACAGAGAGCCGATCGGTTGGCGACGGAACGCCAGAAACCCCGAAAGCGCACCCAGCGGCAGCAGGAGGCCCAGATCGAATCCTTGCACGATCAGGGTCGTGTAATGCTGCAGATCCTTCGGATAGATCGAACCCTCCAGCAACGGCGGGACGATCACCCCGAGCCACAGCATCGCCACCATGCCGGCGTTGATCATCATGAAGAGGCCCGCCCGTCGCGCCGTTTTCTCCGGGAAGAGGCCCGTAAAGTCCCGTTGAAGCAACGGAGTCAGCGTGAGCGCGACCGTGAAGAACGAACAGGAGAGCAAGGCCACGTACAGCAGGTACAGCGGATTGTACATGGCCATCGCCAGATAGAACAGATAGGTCACCAGGAAATAGAACGCTGTGCCGGCCAGCAGGATCGCGCCGCGGAGACTGTTTTTGCGGAATAATATCAAGGAGATCAGCAGCAGGGGCACGCCCGCCAGGAGCGTGACCCAGTCCTGGGCGATCCCCTGGATGGCCACGTCCGCGCTCATGTGGCGGTACACGCCTTCTCCGTGGAGCATCACCTTCTGACCGTGCACGGACAAATGCTCCGTCGGGCCGGGACCACCCCTGGAGAAGATGCCCACGGAGGCGCCGATCGTGGCCAAAACCGCGATGAACAGGGTCAGGATGGTGATCTGCTTGCAGAATCTGGGTCTCATTTCGGGGTCCTCGCAAAACCGGATTCAGAATTCCATTCGTTGGTGTTCCAGATGAAGTTCTTGTCGGAGGTGATCACGGTGGCCGGGTCATCGGCCGCTTTTTCGCAGGAAAAGGTCGCCGCGTCGGCCCCGACGATCTCCTGATGTCCGACAAAGACGCGGGTCGCGTCCCGAACGAAATCGAAAAACTGCGGATCCTGTCCGGGGACCACCACCAGATCGACCGCCTTGATGCCGTCGAGCCTGATGCCGTTGTGCCAGATGTGCTGCGAATCCTTGCCCCAGCGGTACCCGAACACGGAAAAGGTCGCGGGGTCGGCGTCTTCGAGCTCCGAGATCGACAATCCGCAGGTGGACTCATGCTCGATGTAGACGTGGTTTTTATCCAGGCTGTACCATCCCAGGTCACGGTAGCTGGCAACGTCGATGGCCGGCACCTCGCGGTAGAATTCCGGGCCGGGCTTCAAATCAGCTTTGACAGCGCGGGTCTTGACGTACAACTTCCCGTCTCGGGAACGATAGAATTTATCCCCGACTTTCAAATATCGGTCATCCTTGGCCTGACGCGGGCTGTGGGTGCAGCCGAGGATCGGCGGGAATGCAGATATCAACAACGTGAGACAGAAGGCTGAAATCGGGAATCTCATAGGGATGGTGTCCTCGCAAGAGCAGGCTTGCGCAGAAACGCCCGCTGACAGTGAGGCTATCTGCGCCGCTGCGACCCGTCAAGATTTAGACGCCGTTGTCTCTGGGTCCGGCATTGACCAAGGAGAAGAACTCCAGTACACCCGGATCCATGAGCAGTTCGTTGGCGCCTTCTTCCGGTCATGCATCCTGTTCACGGCGCATGTTTCTGCAGGGCGCCGCGGCGGCGATGCTGGGCGGGTTGGCCGTACAATCAGGCTGTTCGCGGAGATCAGGCGATTTCGCTGCGTCGAAGGTTGAGCAACTGACCAGCGGCCCGCAGCATCATTGGTTCGGCTACTATGACAAGCTCCAGTTCGATCCGACGAACCGGTTTCTGCTGGGTATGGCGGTTGACTTCGCGGATCACCACCCGACGCCCGACGATGCCATCGGTGTGGGCATGGTGGATCGCGCAGAGGGCAACCGCTGGATTCCGCTGGCCACGAGCCGCGCCTGGTCCTGGCAGCAGGGCTGCATGCTGCAATGGATTCCTGGGGCGCGGGACGAGATTATATTTAATGATCGCGAAAGGGATTCCTTCGTCGCCCGAATCCTGAACGTCCGGACGCGCGCGGTACGCACGCTGCCGAAGCCCGTGTACGCGCTCTCCCCCGACGGGGCCACCGCAGTGACGACCGACTTTGCCCGTATTGGCATGATCCGCTACGGCTACGGATATCCCGTGCGCGGGGGAGACAAGGAAAAACCGGTGTTTGCAGGGCCTGCTGACACCGGGATCTGGCGGATGTCCCTGGTTTCCGGGCAGGGCGGCCTGATCCTGCCGCTGGTGAAAATCATGGGCTGGCCCGGTGATCGGGTTCTCTCGCCGGATGCCGTCCATTGGATCAACCATCTGCTGTATTCGCCCGACGGCTCTCGCCTCGCGTTTCTGCACCGCTGGCGGGAGTCCAATCGCACGCGGACCCGCCTGCTGACCTGCGATCCCGACGGTGGAAATCTCTTCCAGATCAATCCGGGCGGGACCCTGTCGCACTTCATCTGGCGGGATCCCACGCACCTGCTGGCCTGGGCGTCGGTTCCGGGGCGGCGCGGCGCCGGCTTTTTCCTGTTCAACGATCGGTCACGCGAGGCGATCCCGGTGGGGGCCGGCGTGATGCGCGAGAACGGACACTGCACCTGCCTCGCAGGTGGGCGATGGATCCTCAACGATACCTATGCTTCCGCCCGAAACCGCGTCCAGGAGTTGTATCTGTATGACACGACCACGAACGAGAAGCATGCCCTTGGCCGTTTCCCCATGCCCGCGAGCTTCGAGGGTGGCAGGCGCTGCGACCTCCATCCGCGCGTGTCGTCCGACGGGCGGCTGGTCGCCTTCGACTCGGCACACCGGGGCGATCGCCGCCAGATGTACCTGATCGACGTGACAGAAATTGTCACTTCAAACCGCGGGTGACAACCTCGCGGCGGGAGCTGGCCTCCCAAGGAGATCCTCCATGACCCTGATGTTCCGTTCCGCCTATGCCGCCTCCGTCCAGGCCGAGCACGCGCAGACCTCGGCGTCCAACGCCTCCTCGACGGCCAACGCGGCGCTGTCGAAGATGGAGATGATGCAGGCCGATCTCGAGCGCCTGATGATGATCACCGAGGCGATGTGGCTGATCATCAAGGAGAACAACCTCGTCAGCGACGACGAGCTGGTCGCCAAGATCCGCGAGGTCGACCTGCGGGACGGCCGCCTCGACGGACGCGTCGCGAAGCAGAACAACCCCGAGTGTCCGGGCTGCAAGCGCACGGTGATCGGCAAGCACCCGGTGTGCCTGTACTGTGGTGCCGTGGTGGACCGCGATCCGTTCGCCCGATGAACTGCCACGCTGATTCTGTCTACTTCCCGAGGTCGTAGCCGAGCCAGGTGCTCCAGCGGGTGTAGGCGGGGCGGGCGGTGCCGTTCTCGTCGTACAGGCCGGTGTCGCGCCAGATCAGCGTGTCGTCGCCGGCCCCGAGGGCGTTCTGCCAGAGCTGGTCATAGTCGCGGATGGTGAACCAGATCACGAACGCGGCGTTGAAGTCGCGGCTGGCCTCGAGCATCAGGTGCAGGAAGCGGTCCTGCTTTTCGGGCGTGCCGTCGAACGTCAGCGCGGGGGAGGTCAACTGCCACGGCTGGGCCGGGTAGGAGCTCTCCGACACCGCGACGGGCTTCGTGGTCATCGCGAACAGATCCCACAGATAGTCGACGGGGAAGGAATCGGCCAGCAGCCCGCTCATGAACGGGTGCAGCGAGAACGCGATAAAGTCGGCGCTGGGCTCGAGGTCGGCGTGCAGCGCCGCGAGCTGGGCGGCGGTGTCGTCCTCGCCGGACCACTGATCGAAGTACGGCACGCAGAACACGCTCACGCCGACGGGCAGCTCCGGGAACTCGAGCTTCAGTTGCGCATACACGAAGGCGTTGAGCTCCACCCAGTCAGGCCACAGCGACGGGTTGTTGCGCAGCAGCAGGTTCACCTCCACGCCGATGAGCACGTAGGCCGGGGAGAAGACGTCGATCATGCGCCGCGCGTAGTTCAGGTACGCGGTCTTCACGTTGTCGTCGTTGAAGCGGTAGGTGCCCCACTCGCCGGGCAGCGGCATCGAGAGGTCCGAGCCGCGGTAGGGCGCCAGGCCATCGCGCGAGATGTTCATGGCGTTGATCTGCAGCACCGTCGCGTGCCCGTCGAGGCGCTGCAGCCTGCTGTTGAGCTCGTCGGTGTAGCTCGCCGAAAACGCGGTCCCGGCCAGGGCTTCGGGCCAGGGGACGCCCTCCTCGAGGTGCTCGGAGAGGACGTCGCCACCTTCCTTGATGTGCTCGTAGGTCCAGTCCACCGCGGCCAGCGTGGCGTCCCAGGGCCAGGGGGAGAACCCCATCAGGAACGGGCGGCCCGGAGCCGGATCGGCCACGCAGAACTGATCGTCCGAGCACAGCGGCTTCAGGGGATCGGTGCACTCCAGGCGCGTGATGCAGGGGCGGGAGATCACGCAGTTGTCCAGCGTGAAAACGCCCTCCCGGGCCGTGCAGAACGCGGGCAGCCCGGCGGCTTCGCAGACGCTCTCGGGGCCGCAGACGCCGGCCGCGGGCTGATCCGCCAGGCAGTGGCGGCTCCAGCACTGGCCGTCGTTGGGATTGCACTGCTGGGACGGCGCGCAATCGTCATCAGTGTCGCAGGTGGTCTGCTGCGGCAGCTCGCAGCCGGTCATGTACGCTGCGCAGCCGCACTGCTCCACGCATTTTCCGCGTTCCATGTCGCAGGTGCCCATCAGGCCGCAGGAGGCGTCGTCGGCACATTCAACCGCCGCCGGCGCGCAGATCCCGTCGTCCCCGTCGCACACCATGCCCTCCGCGTCGCACAGTTCCCTGTATCTTCCATCCACGCGGCAGTCCGTGGGGTACGGGCATATGGACGGATCCGACGGGACCGGCGGCTCGTCGCACAGGCAGGGTTCACCGTCGTCGTTGCAGGCGCAGCCGCACTCGAAGGCGCAGCCGGAGATGTGGTTGCACGAAATCGCGTACTGCCAGTGACGGTACGGGTCGAGCTTGCGTTCCTCGTCACAGGAGACGGCGGTCCAGAGGACCAGCAGGATGAGCAGGAGGTGGATCTGTCGCATGGCGTGGCTCCCAGGGCGGTCTGGCCCCGTCGCAAAGATAACACGCTTCGTGTCTTTTGCATTCTGCTTCGGAGGAAGGGGGCTCATGAGACTTGACCCCTGCGGCATTCGGTGATTCCATCGACCCCAGGAACACCCGGATGCACGAAACCACCCTGTTTTACGAAGAAACCATCGTCCTCAAGGCCGTTCGCCGGTACTGGTTGCGCAGCCTCGGGGTCGGCTACTGGCTCGCCCTGCTGGTGGTGATCGCCAGCCTGGGCGCGCTGCTGGTGCAGGGGACCGGTGGCTGGGTCATGGTGACGCTCTTTTCGACGACCATGCTTGCCCTTTGCTTTGCCGCGCTGTTCTTCCTCGTGCACTACCGCTCCTCGATGGGCCGGTTCCGTCGCATGGACCCTCCCGAGGCGCGGTTCGTCGTCGACGACGAGACCTTCGCGTTCTCCTCCTCCATGGGCGAGGCCAAACTGAAGTGGAGCGTCATCCGGGAGCTGTGGAAGTTCGACGATCTGTGGCTGATCCTGTACGCGCAGGGCGGCTTCAACGTGCTGCCTGTCGACTGCGTGCCGTCGCCGATGCGTGACTTCATCGAGGCGCGCGTGACCGACGCAGGCGGGCGTGTCCGATGAGTCCGCACTTTTCAAGGAGTGATGTGATGCAGAACCTCCTGCTCCCCCTTTCCCTGATCCTGATCACCCTCCTGGGGTGCGGACGGAGCCCGTCGGGCAGTTCCGCACCGTCACCGCCCCCCACCAAGGAGTCACCTGAGATGTCCGCCACACCCGTCAACCCTGCCACCGGTTTCACCCTCACCAGCCCCGACTTCGTCCAGGGTTCGCCGATCCCGAAGGTGCACGCCTACAAGGGCGAAGGAAAGAACACGCCGCCGCGCCTGGCCTGGGCGAACGTGCCCAAGGGCACCGTCGAGCTGGCGCTGATCATGGACGACCCCGATGCGCCCACGCCCGAGCCCTGGGTGCACGACGTGCTGTACCACATCCCCGTCGACGCCACGCCCGACCTGATGGTGATCCGCGGCGCCTCGGTGGACTCCGCCGCCCGTTTCACCGCCGGTACCAATTCCTGGAACGAGCAGGATTGGGGCGGACCCAAGCCGCCGCCGGGAAAACCGCACCGCTACTTCTTCCGCCTGTACGCCCTCGACGTGCACCTCGAGCTGCCTCCGGGGGCGACCAAGGCCCAGCTGCTGGCCGCGATGAAGGGCCACGTTCTCGGCACCGCCGAGCTCATGGGCACCTACCAGCGTTGATCGGTCGCCGGGGTCTGGGCAGGCCGGCAACTGTTTCAAACTGCGACAGTTCGTGCTAAGAAAGGCCGCTGTCGGCGGTGAGGTCGCAGGCCATCGCCCCATGAAAGGATTCACCCCATGAAACTTCATTCCCTTCAGATTGTCATCCTGAGCGTCGTCGCAGCTGGCCTGCTGACCTTCTCCTGCAACAAGGAGCCGAAGAAGGACGCGGCGCCGGCCGGCGACATGACTTCGGCCGCGGACCAGGCGGCCATGGTGGCCGATGAAGCGGCCATGACGGCCGATGAAGCGGCCATGACCGCCGACGTCGCGGCGAAGCCAGCCGATGCGCACAACCCCGAGGCTCCCGGACATGTCCCCTGTGGCGCCCACAGCGCGGGCACGCCCACCGGAGACGGCACGAAGTATCCCTCGGTGTTCAAGACCATGCCGGTGTTCGGCACCAAGGTGTCCTGCCCGATCAAGGGCGAGACCTTCGAGTTCTCGGAGAGCCGGCCCACCACCGAGTACAACGGCAAGATCTACGTGTTCGGCTGCGGCGGCTGCAAGGCCATCTTCCTGAAGGATCCCGAGGCGGCGATCAAGAAGTACGCCTTCATCGAAGC
>PHBF01000143.1:7130-9064 GCA_002841905.1 Deltaproteobacteria bacterium HGW-Deltaproteobacteria-17 | reverse complement strand
CACAGGCCCGAGCGTCGCTCGTTGGCCAGCTCGAGGGCCGGCGTGCAGGCCACCGAACCCGCGCAGATGGCCATGACCTCGACGAGGTTGCGCCGCAGCACCCACCGCGCGATGATCAGGGCCGCGGTCAGGGAGACGAGGATGCCGACGGCGGCCACGAGGACGTAGACGCCCCCGCTGGCGGCCAGGTTGGGCAGCAGGCCGTCCCCGGAGGACGTGCCCAGGGCGGCCATGAACAGGATCAGGCCCAGGCGCTTGAGCACGTGGTTGGCCTGGGCCGTGATGGTGAACACGACCGGGCCGATCTTGCCCACGCGCCCGGCGAAGATGCCCACCAGGAGCACGCCGCCGGAGAGCCCCAGGCGGAAGCCGCCCAGGGAGATCATGCCCAGCATGGAGCCCAGGGCCATGCCCAGCAGCACCGGATACATCTCCTGCTTGCCGAAGGCCTGCAGGTTGTTGCCCAGCAGGCGCGTCAGTTCCTCGGTGGAGCCGTGGGGGGTGACCAGGGAGATGCGGTCGCCGTAGACCAGCGCGGTGTGACGGCGCACGGGGATGTCCACGCCGCCACGGCGGATGCGAGTGACCGTGGCCCGGAAGCGGGACTGCAGCGCCAGGTCGGAGAGCTTGCGGCCCACGATGGTCTTGTTGGTGACCACGAAGCGCCGCTCCACGAGCTTGCCCTTGCGTCCGCGGGGCATGCGGCCGGTGAAGATCTGCCCGAGCACCACCTGGAGCTGGTCCAGGCTGCGGGTGTCGCCGACGGCCTCGACGAGATCGTCCTCGAGCAGCTGGAAGTCGGCCGTGGGCGCCATCTCCGCGTTGGCGCGGATGATCCGGGAGATCACCACGCCCACGAGGCCCGGCAGGTTCAGATCCGCCAGCGTCTTGCCGAAGCAGCCGGGGTTCTTCACCGTGTAGCACCGCGTCTCCGGCGGCGGATGCAGGCGGTCCTGCTCGTCGAAGTAGGCCTGCGCCTCCTTTTTGAGGTCCACGCGCAGCAGCTTCGGAATGGTGACGATGAAGATCATCGTGAGCATGAACGTGACCGGATACACGGTGCCGAAGGCCATGAACAGGCTGGGATTGTCGGTGACGCCCGTGGAGGCCAGGGCGATGGCGTTGTTGAAGGTCCCCGCGAAGATGCCCTGGGACACCAGGGGCGGCAGCGCGAACGCCCAGGAAAGCAAAAACGTCACCAGCACGCCGGTCCCGGAGACCGCGAAGGCGACGAAGCCCAGCCGGACGCCGTTCTTCTTGAAGCCGTCGATGAAGCCCGGGCCGATCTGCAGCGCCACGCCGTAGATGAACAGGGCGATGCCGAACTCCATGAAGATCGCATCGATCTTGTAGCCGTAGGCGCCGAAGATCATGCCCGTGATCAGGACGCCGAGGCTCTCGAGGGTGAACCCGCGGACCGGGATCGAGCCCACGACGGCCCCGATCGAGAGCACCAGCAGCAGGATATGAATGGAATCCATGGGGTTTATCCGCGGGAAGGAATCAGGGCTCCCGGTTCAGCAGCCGTTCGGGATACAGGTCACGGAGCTCCGGGTTGACGGGCCAAGGCAGGGCGAGCAGGCGCCCGGCGGGCCAGGAAAGGATCAACTTGCCGCCAGCGGGCAGGTCCGGCGCGGCGTCCCCGTCCAGGGAGAGCGCCCGGCGAAGCCCCCTGGCGTCCTCGAAGAAGAGGCGGCCCTTGGGCGAGGCGTCCTCGGCGGCCACGGTGAGGGTGCGCAGGAAGGCTTCGAGGCGGGAGCGGGGTCCCATGGTGGGGTCGGGCTCCACCACCCAGCGTCCGAGCCGGAACAGGGCGTTGGCCAGCAGGTGCGCGCGCAGCGACGGCGTCGGGGCGGCCGCGGCGGCGTGGAAGAGCACGCGGATCCGGGCGGCCTCGTCGTTGCCCGGCGCGGGTTTCTCGCCGGCGGGGGCGT
>PHBF01000143.1:0-7048 GCA_002841905.1 Deltaproteobacteria bacterium HGW-Deltaproteobacteria-17 | reverse complement strand
CGTCGGGACGCACGCCCAGCACCGCCGACAGCCCGTCCAGCGAGGCCCGGAGCTGGTCGGCCTGCGGGATGGCCAGCGGCTCATAGATCCCCAGGGGCAGGGAGTACACGTCCTGGATCAACTTGTGGAGGACCGGATGCGTGAAGATGCGGCCCAGCTCCACGGCGTCGCCCACCTTCAGTTCGACGTCCTGGGGACAGGCCGCGTGGCTGAAATGCAGGCTGCCGGCGGCGGCTGCCTCGCTGAAGAAGATCTCGCGCTTCCGGGAGACGGCCGTGCGCATCATGCGACGCAGGGTGCGGGGCCGGCAGGCGTCCTCGGAGCAGCCGATCAGAAAAATCAGGCCGTCATGGGGCAGCCCGCTGATGCCGTAGCGCATCCCCCGGTGGCTGAACATCCACATCTCGGCGTCGTACTCGTCGCCCAGGGACACGAGGTGCTTCTCCTCGACGTCTGCGAGCATGGCGGCCAGCCGGGCCTCCACCATGGAACCGAGCATGGACGCGGCCCGCACGGTGATCACGGTGCGATCCATCTCGAACACGAAGGAGTGCCCGCTCAGGTCCGGGCGCGTCTCCTCGCGGATCAGCAGCGGCACGTCCTCGCGCTCGAGGATCTCCTGCACGTGCTCGGGCATGAGCAGTTTTCCGGCCTCGAGCACCCAGCCGCTGCGGCCGTTCAACTCATTGGAGGCACGGTAGTACTCCTCGAGGATGCGGCCCTGCACCGCGGCGACGCCCAGCACCGGGAGGACCTGCCGGTTGGCCTGGTGTCCGGCCGCGATCTTCTTCAGCAGCACCAGGTTGTCCAACTGGAAGAACTCCGACTGGACGAGCCCGGCCGCCGATCCCTGGAGCAGGACCGCCCCCTCCCCCTGACGACGCACGAACTCGGGGAACGGCTGGGTGATGCTGGAGTACGGCTGGAAATCGGGATGGAACACCACGATCCGGACCGAGGTCAGCTGCCCGCCCCCGGTGAGGGACGGGGACACCCTGAGCATCGGGATGGAGTAGGCGCCGTTGACGTCAGTGGTCGTGGTCCGCTCCAGGGTCCGCACGGAGCGGCCCTCACGGGAGACATCCCAGGTCACCAGCACCAGGGCGTCCTTCACCGCATATTTGGAGTCGGCGTCACGAACGTTGCCATGAAACGGCCCGAGCAGGGAACCCGGCCGCACCGAGAGTGGAAATTCCCGATAGGTCGCAGGCTTCACGGAAGTGGCGCAACTCGCCATCAGCGAGAAAAACACCGGAAAACACCAATGAATAGTTGCATTTTTCAAGGACAAGCAATAACCTCGCATTGTGTCGAACCGCCCAGTCGCCTCTATATACAGATGTTTTCGTGGATGCACAACGGAAAAGCGTTTCCGCGAAAAGTGAGTTTTGAACAGGTAGTCCATGCGCTGCACCAATTGTGGAACCGAAAATCCGACCGACAGCATGTTCTGCATGGAATGCGGAACCAAGATGACCCGTCCGGCGCCCGCCCAGTTTCAGGCGCCCGCGCCTGTCCCTTCGGTCCCCGCCCCGTCCGGGGTCGTGCCGACGGCCCCTCCCGCGGCTGTGGCCCCCGCCGCCCCCGCTGCTCCGGCAGCTCCCGCGGCCAGCCATCAACAGTCCACCAAGAACACCGCCTGTCCGACCTGCGGCGTCGACAACGACCCGCGTGATTCCTTCTGCAAGATGTGCGGAGCCACCCTCAACAACGCGGTGGAGACGCGCAAGATGACGGAGTTCTGTCGGTTCTGCGGGAAGCCCATTCCTGAGAAGGACGCCTTCTGTCCGCACTGTGGCCGCCGGCATCGCCAACCCCAGAACCACCCCACCCCGCCCGGTGGGATGCCTGCTGCGGCCCCCCCAGTGCAGCAGCCGGCTCCCGTGCAGCAGCCGGCTCCCGTGCAGCAGCCTGTCCCCGTGCAGCAGCCGGTCCCAGTGCAGCAGCCTGCCCCCGTGCAGCAGCCTGCGCCGATGCCGGCCTTCGCCCAGCCCGTAGCCCCTGCACCGCTGCCCCCTGTCGCGCCCGTGGCGCCGCCCGCGCCCGAACCATCCGCCCAGAAGCTCGTGTTCATGAACCAGGCGCCGGCCCCCCAGGCCCATGCCTCCGGCTGCATGCTCACGGTGCTGCAGGGACACCGGAGCGGCGAGCGATTTCCGTTTACAAAAACTTTGACCATGGGGCGACACGTCGGCGAGATCCTCTTCGGCAACGACGAATACCTCGACTCGCGTCACGTGGTCCTCTCCTCCGTCCCCGAGGGCATCCTCGTCCAGGACATGAACGCGGTCAACGGCATCTATTACCGCGCCACCGGTGATTGTGATCTGGTCCCGGGCCTTCACTTCATGATTGGTGAACACCTGTTCCAGTTCTGCGAAGTGGGGCCCCAGGAGTGGTCCCTCAACAATGTATGGGAGCGCGGCGTCAAGTTGATGGGATCCCTGCGGAACGACCGGCCCTGGGGCCGGCTGCTTCACTTCAGCCCGCAGGGCATCGTCGCGGGTTCCTGCCTGCTTTGGCAGGACGTGGTCCAGCTCGACGCGGCGCACTGGATGCCCAGCCTGCCCGCGATCGAGGCGCCCGGCTGCCGCATCGTGAACCGCAAGGGCAGCGTGAGCCTCTCCTCGGGCAACGCCGAGGTCTTCGTCCGCATCAAGGGCCAGCAGAGCTTCTCCCTCCCGATCCGCCTCCGGTTCGGGCTTCAAATCGTTGAAATCTCGCCGTCGTGAGCCGCCGAAGATCTGCCATGAAGGAGTCCCCTGAAACCGCCGAACTGCTGGAGCTGGCCGCCTGGAGCCAACTGATCCAACTGACCCTCCGGCTCTCGCTGATGGGTCTGATGCTGGCGGCCGCCCTTGGCTTGAGCGGCTATTTCTTCCAGACCGACGCCTTCTCCCAGTTCATTCACATGGGAGCGGCCATGGGATGCCTCGTTCCTGCGACGGTCGGCATCAATCTGGTCGATCGAATTCGCAAGAAGCAGAACCCGCCATATATTGGCGCCCTGATATTTTTGGGGGCCTCCATTTCCGGCCTGCTTTGGATGTTCCTGCGCGCTGAAGAAATTTCTTCAATGTTGCCTTGGCCTCTCTTGCTTGCAGCGGGCTATGCCTCCATGATGTGCGGGGCGCTCTGGCGTCTGCGCTCGGCGGCCAGATCCCTTTCTCGCCAATCTCGCTGACCTTTGCCCTTTTCACACCAATTGCCCATGTATGACATGAGCAAAAACCCTTCAAAATTCAACTCGTCTCGTTCAAAACATTTTGTTTTTCCGGGCAAAACTTTTTTCTTTCATCCTGAAAAAAAATGCCCTATATTTGGGCGTGATTCTAAAGGGACAATGCAAGAGAAATGCATTTTCCTTTCAAAACGGTCCACTCTCTTCAGGCAAGGTGTTGCATGCACGTATTATCTCCCGATCGAAACGTCTATGAAATGCATCAGTATTTTACCCTGCTGCAGAATGCGCTTGAAAAATGCAGCGGTACGAAACCATACGCAGATCCAGTCAACAAGGTGCTCGACGGACTGACCCGGAACCAGACGAAGATGAAGGATCTCGAAGATCGCCAGATTGAGATGCGGGCTCGGATCACGGTCTGCATCTTCTATTTACGGAAGGCGATCATCACCTTGGGGAAGGAGATCCGCAAGGCTGAGCTGGCGCTCAAGGAGATGAAGATCTACAACGACTTCCTCCCCACCCCCACGCCCTCGACGCAGATCCCGATGCACCAGCAACTGCAGGCGTTCATCGCCATCGCCGAGCATGCGCTCAAGCAGTTCAACAAGGTTCCGGCCGAACCCAAGTGCGAGCCGGTGAAAATCCAGAAGGAGCCCCTGCAGGCCATCACCAAGAAGTCCAAGGAACTGATGAAGGAATATCAGAACTTTGCCAAGGACCTCGACAACCTGCAGACGCAGTTCAAGAATCTCCGTTCGGAAGCGCATAACGTCGTCAACACCCTGCAGAAGGATCTGCTGGTGCACTTCGAGTACAACACATCCGACGTCACGCAGTACTTCCTCACCCTTACCTTCTGACAACGGTCCGCGTCGCCCCCCCCTCACCCGAGGCCACTCCCCGGCCCGCCGTCTGCTGACCGGGAAGACGCCCCTCCGGCCTTGGCATCCTTGGTTGAATCGAACTTGTTGGTTTGTCTAGGCGAGACCGAGTCCGGACAACACCAGGTCGACCGCCGCGTCCCAGCCCCGGTTGGCCGCAGGATTGGCCGGGCTGGGGTGCGGGATCGCATCGATCCGCAGGTCCATTCCCGCCAGGGCAAGCTCGGCGCGTTTGCGGGCGAACTGTCCGACGCCGATGACACGGCATACCTGCAGCCGGCCGACGAGATCCCGAAGCGCCGCGTCACAGATCCGGAAGAGATCGGCGGCCTCGACGGCGTTCATCTTGTCAGGAGTGATGTTCTTGCCGCCCGGCTCCATGAAGGCCAGCGGACAATAGTTGGCCACAAAATGCTTCTCGAAAAAGTCCTCGGCGCGGGGGTATCGATTCTGGACCCAGCTCCAGAGGCGGCGACCGCTCACCTCCGAACGGGGACAGGCGTAGCCCATCACGGGGCGCTTCGGATGCATGGATGCGGGCGGCTCGATGACCGCATCGATATGGAGGTACTCCTGAACCAGCCGGACCTCGCCAAACGGAATCCCTGTCTGCACCATGCCAAACGGCCCTGGATTCATGCCCAGGAACAGGATCTCGCGAGGCGAAGCCCCATATTTTCGAAAGTACTGCAGGATGGGTCCGCGGGCATAGACGAGCGGGTTGTAAACGTGCGCCACGGGGGCGGAGAAGCGCATCCGATCCAGTTGACGCGCCAATCCATCGACGTGTTCTTCCCAATGGCTTGTTTCAGTCACGGCCGGTCAGGCAGTCCTTCATCTCGACGGTCATCTGCATGATCCCGACACGGACACGGACGTGACCGTCCGGGAGCTCGGAGAGCACGATGGCCTCCTTGCCCGCGAACGGCCCGCTGGTGAGAAAAACGTGGGCACCGGGCTCGACCGACGTGATCGGCCGCTTCTCCTGGCGGGGAGGCCTCGGCTTTGCAGGACGCGGCGCTGCGGCTGCAGGTGCCTGCGCCGGGGCATCCTTCCGCGGGTTCTCCGGCCGGCGGCTCGCCTGGGAAGTCGGTGCATCCCGCCGCGGGGCTGGCTGGGACGGCCGGGTCTGCGGGGGATTGCGGTTGGACGGGCGGGGGGTCGCTTCCCGCGCCGGTGTCTGCTGCGCAGGCTGGGAGGTCATGATCGGCCGCGCCACCACCGGACGAGGCTGGATCAACTCCTGGCGGATTTGTTCAGAGCGCTCACGCTCGGCCTGGTTCACGCTCACCTGGGCGGCGATCATTCCATCAAGGCCGAGCAGATCCCGCTCGTGCATCCAGACATGCTCTTTCGCGAACGGTCCGAGCGTGCGGAGAACCGGCCCCAGGAGGGTATGGATCTCCTCGACGGCGACCGCTTCGGAGACGGTGATTCGCTTCACGAGGCCGAGGTACGCCCGATGATCGCCATGTCCCGATTTTTCCAGCAGATCCAACTCCTGTTCCCATTGTCCGGGGAGGGCGCAGTCCTTCGTCTCGACCTTTCCATGGGAAAAGATCCCGAAGGAAAAACCGGAGAGCGCCTCGGAGAAGGACGACAGGATCGTCCCCCAGCCAGGGTCGGCGATCAATTTGCGCAGTTGGAACCGATCCCCGATGGCCAGAAAGGGAAGGCGGAAACCGACCTCAATCCCCTGTTCGTCGAGAAAGAACCCGAGGGATGCATGGGCATACAACGGAGATGGCGCCTGCATCAGCACCGACATTGGAATTTCCCGGTTGAGCGCGCGGGACAAAGTCCGGCGCTCCTCCTCAGGTCGCATGAAGAAGACCTCGAGCCGATCGACCTGCCGTTGGTTCCAGACCGCCGGATGCTCCGAACCAATCTCCATGGTCCACGACAGGGGCACCGAATCATCCAGCAACCTGGCACCGATCCTGGCCAGCTTTTCCTTCAGGGCGAGCCGGTCCTTGTTGAAACGGTTATTGGCACGACGCTCTTCCTGAAACAGTTGAAAATCCTCTTCTCGAAAAGAAAAGGGGGCGGCAGGTGGTTCCATCTCGAATTTTCCTTAGGCAGTGTACCTGATAATCCCGGGTGAGTTCATTTCCCCTATGCGGGCGGCGGCGGGGGCAGATCGAAATCATCCTCCGGGGGCGGGGGCAGATCGATGTCCAGGCCTTCGGGCGGTGGCGTGGGCAGGTCGAACAGGTCATCTTCAGCGCCGGGGGCGGCTTCGCCGACCGGTGCGTTCTCATCGAAGAACCCGGAGAAAGCCTGATCTCCGAGCACTTCCAGTTCGTTCTGGGGAGGGGGCTCGGGAGGCAGCGGCAGTTCGGCTTCGGACATGATGTCGAAGGAGTCGTCACCGACGTCCTGGCTGGCCGGCGGCAACGGCTCCTCGGTCAGCACCTCGAACGAATCACCCAGCTCGGGCACTTCGGTCGTCATGGGTGCGACCGCGGCCGGCAGGGCTTCGCCAAAATCCACGTCGTCGAACTCTTCCTGTGGCGCCACCGCGCTCATGGCAGGCTGGCTTTGCGCCTTGGGCAGGCCCCCCGAAACCTTGGGCTTGAGTTCCTGCTTCGGGCGGGCGGGAACACGACCATTGAGTTCATCCAGAGCTGTTACAAGTTCTTCATAGGAAATCATTCGATCACCTCACAAGCGCCGACCTTATCAGTTGGCCAACGCAAAATCAATGCTGGAATGTGATGGGAAACGACCCGTCCATGCGGAATTTTCACTGCGTAGCCTCTTTCGCACCTGGGTAAGACCTTACGCCCTTTCCACTATTTATTCTGCGTTGCGCCTCCATGAAGGTGAGGCGGCACGGGCAGTTTCGCTTCAGCCTTGTTTGGCACGAATAATGCAAGCTTCTGCGCGCCAAATTTTAAAGATTTGGCCCATATGCGCCGGCCTGGTTCAGCCCGCATGCAAACCGGAAGGCGTCCCCATGGACGCCCTCACTTGAAAG
>PHBF01000142.1 GCA_002841905.1 Deltaproteobacteria bacterium HGW-Deltaproteobacteria-17 | reverse complement strand
AGGCGACGCAGGCGTGGTCTTCGACGGCGTGATTTTCCTCGCACAGGGTCGGGGTGCAGGCAGTGTCGGCGCCGGTGGCGTTGTCGCCGGCGGGGCGGGTGCTGCCGGGGGCGCAGGCGACGCAGGCGTGGTCGGCGACGTGCTGGTCCGCCCCGCAGAACCAGTCGGTGCAGTTCGTGTCGGCGCCGGTGGCGTCATCGCCGGCCGGGTGGCTGGCCCCCGCCGGACAGTCGAGGCAGACGTGGTTTTCGACGTACTGGTCGGCCTCGCACAGGGTTGGCGTGCAGGTGGTGTCGGCGCCGGTGGCGAAGTCGCCGGCGGGGCGCGTGCTGCCGGGGGCGCAGGCCGTGCAGGTGTGGTTCGAGACGTACTGGTCTGCGCCGCAGATCGTCGGCGCGCAGGCGGTGTTGCTGCCCGTGGCGTCGTCGCCGGCGGGGCGCGTGCTGCCGGGGAGGCAGGCCGTGCAGGGGTGGTTCAGGACGTACTGGTCCGCGACGCAGAGGGTCGGCGCGCAAACGGTGTCGCTGCCGGTGGGATCGTCGCCGGCGGAGCGCGTGCTGCCGGGGGCGCAGGCGACGCAGACGTGGTTCAACACATGCTGGTTCACACTGCAGAGGGCAACGGTGCAGGTGCTGCCGGGCGTCGACCACGCTCCCAGGTGGCATACGATCTGGCCATCAGGTCCCGTGTAGCCGGCGTCGCACGTGACCGGGCAGGTGCTGCCGGGGGTCGTGCCCGAGCAGGACCCGTACACATAGCCGGTCGGCGCCACCGGCGTCCCGCTGCAGGGGAGCTCGGTGCACGAGCAGTCTCCCGTGCAAATCCAGGTTCCCATGGAATCGCAGAAGAGCATGTCGCTGAAGCCCGGGCTGGCGTAGCCAGGGGCGCACACGAAGTTGACGCAATACGTCTCATCCTCGAGGGCGAAGGAGGAGGGCATCGGGGACGAATCGGTGAAGACGTATGGGGTCACGCTCATGGCGTCCAGATAGCACTCGAAGGACGCGTAGTTCATCCCCGATCCGTACGATGGGCAAAAGGCGTGGGCGGACCCGCTGCCCAGGGTGAACGTGGCGACGAGCGCGGCGAGGCCGAGCAGGGGAGCGGTGAATCGACGGGCAAGGAACATGCAGTTCTCCTCTGTGCAGGGATGGAGCTGCACGGTCGGACCAAGGTAGTCGAGGGTCGGCACGGGGTCAAGCGGCCGTTTTTCAGATGATCCGGCTTCCGGATTGGAATCCGCTTCATCGGCTCTGACTGAGGGTCGCCGTCAGGCATCCGGCGCCGGGTACGTCAGCGTCAGGCGCAGCATGTCGAAGAGCTGGATTCCGTCCTCGAAGATCGGTCCGGGGTAATTCAAGACGAAGAAATCGTGGTCGATGCCCGTCACGCGAAAGCCCTGACGCTGGTAGAAGGCGAGCTGGTAGCCGAACGTGCCGGTGCCCACCTCCAGCTGCCGGGCGCCCGCAGCGCGAAAGAACTCAATCACCCACTGCAGCAGCGCCGTGCCGTGTCCGCACTTCTGGTGGTCCGGGGCCACGGCGATGGCCATGAGCTCGTGCGCTCCGTCGCCGAGCGGCGCGACCACGCACGCGCCCACCATCACGCCGTCTTTCGAAACCACGAAGCACCTCGACCCGGGAAGATAGGACCGGACCTTGTCTTCCGAAGGGTCGGCGATGAGCAACAGCGCCATGGGCGCCTCCGCGGCTTGGACTTCCTGAATCAGTTGCATGTCTCTGTCACCTCCCATCCGGCGGCGCTCCCGAGGATCCTCAATGGGTACCTCAGCGGTGCGGGCATCCGGCCCAACAACACGGCCTGCGCATGCCGCCCTTCATTTTGTCCATTCCGACCTCGATGCGGCGTCTCCTCGTGGCTTCATGCCTGGCGGAGATGACCCAGCAGATCCACTCGTTTCGCGCAAGGGGGGTGATGTCCGCCCATAGGCTTCTGACCTGGGGGTTGGATTCGATGGCCCTCCGGAAGTCTTCAGGAAGCTCATGGACCGTACCGCCCGGAATATCAGGTTTCGTCACTCCGCGATCCTTCCTGGTTCGCCCAACCAGTGGTTCCACGGACCCGCACCCGCGCGGGCCTCGTCGTGGATCGCGGTATACCATGAGCGTGGGGGTTGTTCAATGAACGCCTGTTTCCCGTCGATGCCGAAAAAACGCCCGCCACGAGTCCTGCATTGGCTGCCAATGAGAAAACCAGGCAAGAGGATGGCCCCGGGAGTGTCTGGTCCAGGTCGAAATCGAAATCGAAATCGAAATCGGCATTCGGTTGCGGGGATTCTTTCAGCGGTCTCGAACTGAGATGTCAATCAGAACTTCTTGCGATCACCCACGGGAGGCCGGACATTGCCGTTGACGCGACGCCTCCGTGGGTGCTACCGTCTGCGACGGAGAAAGCGCAACGTCGCGCGTGTTTTTTCCGGTCTTGTGATTTTTTTCTCCCGCCAGTTGTGAGGTCCCCCATGTTCCGCATCCGCTACGTCTCCGGATCCACGGTGCCGGCCAACGCCAACGCGGTCGCCCAGGTGCAGGCCATCCTGCGCGAACAGTTCCCGTTGCTGCGGCCCGAAGAGGTCGATCAACTGCCCCACAACCTCCAGAACCCGTTCAAGGTCGGCTTCCGGACGCTGCTGCTGGTGGCCGAGAACGGGAAGAGCCAGGTGCTGGGGTTCGCGATCCTGTACCACGAGCCGGACCTGCACTTCTGCGTGCTCGACTTTTTGTCGGCGTCGCGGCTGCGCATGGGGAGCGGCGTGGGCGGCGCCCTGTACCAGCGCGTTCGGCAGGAGGCCCTGGCGCTCTCGGCGTACGGGATCTTCATGGAGTGCCTGCCAGATGACGCGGCCCTGAGCCCGCAGCCGGAGGTGCGCAGGCAGAACGCCTCGCGGCTCAAGTTCTACGAGGCGTTCGGGGCCCGGCCCATCGTCGGGACCCGCTATGAGACGCCGGTGCACCCCGACGACACCGACCCGCCGTACCTGGTCTTCGACGACCTGGGGCGGAACCGGCCCCTGCGCCGCAAGGAGGCGCGGGCCGCCGTGCGCGCGATCCTGGAGCGCAAGTACGGGCACATGTGCTCGCCGGAGTACATCAAGATGGTCGTGGAGTCCTACGGCGACGACCCGGTGCGGCTGCGGGAGCCGAAGTACGTCAGGACGCCCGTGGCCGGTCCCCTGCCGGCCGAGGTGCCGCCGGACCGCCGCATCCTGCTGCTGGTCAACGAGGCCCACGACGTGCATCACGTGCATGACCGCGGGTACGTCGAGGCGCCGGTCCGGATCCGGACGATCCTCAAGGAGCTTCGCACGTGCAACTTCTTCCAGCCCGGGGCGGTGCACCACTTCGGCGAAAAGGAGCTGCTGCGCGTGCACGATCCGGGCTTCATCCGGTACTTCAAGAAGGTGACCGAGACCATCGGCAACACGCGCTCGGTGTATCCCTACGTGTTCCCGATCCGCAACGTCGCGCGGCCGCCCAAGGAGTTGATCGTGCGGGCCGGCTACTACTGCATCGACACCTTCACGCCGCTGAACCTGAACGCCTGGCTGGCCGCGTCGGGGGCCGTGGACTGCGCGCTGACGGGGGCCGCGGCGCTGCTCGAGGGCCGCATGATGGCGTACGCGCTGGTGCGCCCGCCCGGACACCACGCCGAGCGCCGCTCCTTTGGCGGCTTCTGCTACTTCAACTCGGGCGCCATCGCCACGGACTTCCTCAGTTCCCGCGGGAAGGTGGCGACGCTGGACATCGACTACCACCACGGAAACGGCCAGCAGGACATCTTCTACGAGCGCGCCGACGTGCTGACGGTGTCGATCCACGGGCACCCGAGCTTCGCGTATCCGTACTTTTCGGGCTTCGAGGAGGAGAAGGGCGCCGGCGCCGGCGAGGGCTTCTGCGTCAACTACCCGCTGCCCGAGACGATCACGGCCGTGAAATACCGCGAGACCCTCGAGCGCGCCCTGGCCCGCATCCGCAAGTTCGCCCCGACGTTTCTGGTCGTTCACCTGGGGCTCGACACCGCGGGCGGGGATCCGACAGGCTCCTGGCCGCTGAAGGCCGAGGACTTCCGCGAGAACGGCCGCCTCATCGGCGCCCTGGGACTGCCGACCCTGGTCATCCAGGAGGGCGGCTACAACACCCGTAATCTTGGGGTCAACGCCCGCGCGTTCTTCCGCGGCCTGTGGGCGGGCAACTGGCAGCCCGGCCTCCCGATCAAGACTTATAAAAAAGATTGACGTTCCCCCCTTCTTCATGACACGCTTTCCCTTGTCGCAAACATTGTGTCCACAAACCAAGGAGAAGTGCCATGAAACTCGTTCGCACAACAACAAGGCTGCTCTTCGCGCTGGGGATCCTGTGGTTCGTCACCGCCTGCGACGAAGAGAAGAAGACCACCACACCCAATCCCTGTGACGGGGTCGACTGCGGCGATCACGGCGCCTGCGTGGCCACCGCCGGGACCGCGTCCTGCGACTGCGACACCGGCTATCACGCCGAGGGCCTCACCTGCGTGGTCAACACCGGAAACACGCCCGCGGCCTTTGATTCCACGCCGTCGGCCGACGCCACCGAGCTGGCGCCCTACACCTACGACATCGTCTGCACCGACATCGACGGCGACACGCTCGTCCTGGGGATGGACACCGC
Source organism: Deltaproteobacteria bacterium HGW-Deltaproteobacteria-17 (assembly GCA_002841905.1). GTDB lineage: Bacteria > Myxococcota_A > Polyangia > HGW-17 > HGW-17 > HGW-17. Next base: position 2,386 of record PHBF01000142.1, on the reverse strand, counting down.
CGACACGTGCGGCGGCACCCTCATCGACGACGGCGACGGCACGGGCACCTACGAATTCACGCCCGCGGTCGGCTCGGCCCTGACCGGGTGCGTGCTCTCCGTCCGTTGCGACGACGGGACCGACCCGACCGTGCAGACCACGGCCATCGCCATCCACGAGAAGCCCTGGCGCGCGTGCGCCGACGACGGCCAGTGGCTGGGCCAGCTCAACGGGACCACCGACGCGTCCTCGATCAACGGCGGCACCATCGCCGAGGTCCCCTGGGACGTCAGTTACGACGGCGGGATCGCAGCGCTGCTGGCCCTGGTGCCGGCCACCCCCGGGCAGAGCGCGACCGTGGACGTCCAGTTGACCGGGGTCACGATCGTGGCCACCTATTACGCGTACCCTGATCTGGTGCGCCTGTACCTGGCCGACGGGAACGGCAATATCAGGGTGTTTCAGCCCCAGGATCCCCAGCAACTGCCCCCGTGGCTGCCGCGCACGGGCATGCGGATCTCGGTCAGAGTCACCCAGGTGACGAACTACAACGGCGCCCCGGAGATCGATCTGGTGGACGGCACGAACTGGGTCGTGGAGAGCACCGACAACGAGGTCGCCGTGGCCCAGCGCAACGCCGAGGTGCCGGTCACCGCGGCGGATGTGAGCACCGTGATCCGGGTCAGCGGGACCCTGACCTCGGAAGGCGCCTCCTGCGGCGGCGATGCCCTCTGCTACGATCTCGACTACGGCGCGGACCAGCCCGTCTCCTACCGGACGCTGAAGGTCCTGCACGTCGGCGACTGCGTCACCTTCATGGGGCCGGTGACCCTGTACAACGGGCTGCCCCAGTTGACCGACTACAACCTCGACTGGTCGACCTCCTGGTGACGCCTTCCGCGGTGGGCTACGACCGCGGAGTCGGGCGGCGCCGGATCAGGGCCAGGCCCCGGGAAACGGTTCCCTCCACGCCTCGGCATCTTGCTTTCTCTGTTGCAAGCTCAATCTCTGGAATTTTACACTCCAGTTGGAAATTGATCAGAGAATCGACCTAATCGAAAGGAAACAACTTCACTTCCCTGGCGCTTTTCCTGCAACCGTCCCTCTCACCCCTCGATAATACTCCTGACGTCGCCCGAGAACCGTCATCTGACGGAGTCCACTGCCGGCGCGTCCATGAGCTGCATGGTCCAGGCCTTTCCCTATGACGAGTTCGCCTCTTACCTTATCACCCGAAACACCAGCGAGCGCCGATATTTCCTACGGCCTTCAAAAGAACTGCGGGAGGCCATCCTCTACAGCATCGCCGATGCCCAGGCTCACCACCCCGTGCGAATCCATGCCTTCTGTGCGATGTCCAATCACCTGCACGTGGTCCTCACCGACCCGAGTGGAATCGCGCCGCTCTTCGTCCAGGCCATGAACCAGAACATCGCACGCTACGTGAACTGCTCGCTCGGGCGCTTCGGCGCCATGTGGGAGGGCGGCGCGCGACCCAACTACTGCGTGCTTCCCGAGAGCGGCGATGTGCTCGACAAAGTGGTGTACACCCTGACCAATCCAGTCAAGGCCGGCCTTGTTTCGCAACATCATCTTTGGCCCGGCGCCGTATCCAGTGTCGCGCAGATCACCAAGGGCCGTATCACCACACGGCGTCCGACCAAGTTTTTTGCCAGAACCGACGATCCTGCAATGCTCATCCGGGAGTTGATCCTCACACCGGTGCCGGGCTCGGAAGTGATGGGGCAAGAGGACTACGGCCGATACCTGGGGCAGCGGGTGGCGGAATACGAGGCCGCCATCGCCGAGGACCGTGAGGCCAAGGGGCTGCGGTGGCTGGGGCGCAAGGAGTGCCTGAAGCTCAACCCGTTCGACGCGCCGCAAACCAAGTGGGTTCCCTTTTCGCGCAACCCGAAGGTGTCGTCCAAGCACGAGGAGGCCCGCAACGCCTGGCTTCTCCACCTGAAGCGATTCCTGGTGCCCTATGACAACGCGAAGAAGGCGTTCCGCAGAGGCAATCGCGACGTGCCGTTTCCGCAGGGCACCTTCGCGATGCGGGTGTACTGGAGCGTCGCGATCGACCCGCAGCTCTGATTCGTCCCCTGCCCAGGCGCCCCGAGCGCACCCACCACCGCGTAACCACCCGTTGCGCACCTGCCCCGGTGTATCTGCATCAGTCCAAATACGCTCTCCGATGTCAACGATCAGGGTCAGCCTGGACGGTATTTTACTCGCACACTGGCCCAAACCTCACTTTCTCACCTCCATTTGCAGTCGAAAAGCCACTCGCAAAAAATGTGCTATACGAGTTCAATGCTATCTCAAAAACTGAGGCGTGGAGGGACTATAAATGGGTGCCTGATCGGAACTGACGGGGGCCTGATCGGAATGGACGGGGGCCGTGCG
>PHBF01000141.1 GCA_002841905.1 Deltaproteobacteria bacterium HGW-Deltaproteobacteria-17 | reverse complement strand
TCTCTTTGCGGGCGCGGCAGACCCTGCGGGTGCTGCAGGCCGAGGCCCGCCTGCAGTTGAAGCAGGACGTGTGCGCCGAACTCGAGGACCTGTTCCGACTCGACCCCTGTCCGGAGATGGCGGTCACCACCGCCCAGGCCTACCTGGCCAGGGGTCGTCGTGCCGACTGTCCCAGGCTGAAGGAGTTGATCTCCCCGTTCACGGCGAAGTCGCCCGAACTGACGCGCACCGCGACCGAAATCGCAAAGTTCTGCGCGGACCCGGATCGCTAAATTCCCTCTTGAAACCCGCTGCCGTTTCGTGTAGGAGTGGGGCGGCAATCGTGAAAAACCTTGGGAACAAGGTCCGAACAATTTCCTTCAACCTCTTTCGAAACAAGGTATGGTGCCATGACTGAGTTCAATTACGAAAAAGAATGGAATTCTCACAATCCGTGGTCCTTCATTCCCGAGAAACTGAACATCGGGTATGCCTCCTCCGACGCCGTCTGCGACCGGGGACTCGGCGACAGGGTCGCCCTCTACTGGGAGAACAGCTCGGGCGAGAAGCGCAAGCTCACCTACGACGATCTCCGTCGGCAGACCAACAAGTTCGCCAACGTGCTCACCAAGCTGGGCTTCGGGCGCAACGACGTCCTGCTGCTGCGCGTGGGCAACCAGGTCGAGTTCTACATCTGCGCCCTGGCCGCCACCAAGTGCGGCGGCATCTTCATCCCCTCCTCCACGATGTTCCGCGAGAAGGACATCCTGTACCGCTGCAACGACGCGAAGGTGAAGGTCATCGTCAGCACGCCGCAGCTGGTGGACGTGGTCGACGCGATCCGCGACGAGGCCAAGACCCTCGAGCACGTGATCGTGTTCGACTATCTCGGCGAGACCACCACCAACCCGCGCCACGTCAAGTACGACGTGGAGATGGCCGCGGCCTCCGACGAGTTCAAGAGCGCCGACACCGACAACGGCGACGTGGCGTTCATCGCCTACACCTCCGGCACCACCGGCGATCCCAAGGGAGTCGTGCACTACCACCGCTACGGCCTGGCCTACGAGTACCTGGCCAACTACTGGTACCACTATGACACCCCGGACGTCATCACCTGCCCGGCCGAGGTCGGCTGGCTGCTGCCGGTGTCCTCGTCGTTCCTGTTCGCGCTGCACCGCGGCATGAGCATCGTGCTCTACCACGAGATGGGCGCGTTCTCCCCCGAGAAGTGGTTCGAGCTCTTCTCCACCTACGGCGTCTCCGTGTTCATCGGCACCCCCACGATGTACCGCATGCTGCTCAAGGTCGAGAACGCCGAGACGCGCTTCGACATCTCGAAGTGGCGCGAGGGCGTGAGCGCCGGCGAGCCCTTGACGCCGGACACCATGGACCAGGTCAAGAAGCGCTTCAACATCAGCATCCGTGACGGCATCGGCATGAGCGAGTGCATGGTGTATGCGCACAACTGCGTGGGCATGCCCGTCTATCCGGGCTCCTGCGGCCGTCCCGGCCCGGGCATCGTGATCAACCTCATGGAGACCCCCGACGAGGACGAAGAGGCCGCCGGCAAGCTCGTGCCCGTGAAGAAGGGCGAGCCCGGCGTGCTGTGCGTCAAGATCGACTCCCACCCCGGCATGATGAAGGAATACCTCAACAAGCCCGAGGCCACCGCCGAGGTGTTCCGTGACGGCTGGTTCTACACCGGCGACGTGCTGCGCGAGGACGAGCAGGGATACTTCTGGTTCATCGGTCGCGCCGACGACGTGATCAAGGCCTCCGGGTACCGGATCAGCCCGTTCGACGTCGAGAGCGCCCTGATGAGCCATCCGGCCGTGTTCGAGGCCGCCGCCGTCGAGAGCCCGGATCCCCTGCGCGACAAGGTCGTCAAGGCGTTCATCGTGCTGCGACCGGGCGTCGCGGAGAGCCCCGAACTGACCAAGCAGCTGCAGGATCACGTCAAGAACGTGGCCGCACCCTACAAGTATCCGCGCAAGGTGCAATACGTCAAGGAGCTCCCCAAGACCCAGTCGGGCAAGGTCAAGCGCAAACTCCTGCGCCGCATGGAGTTTGAGGGCACCCCTTACCAGATCTGAGGGCTTTTTGGCCCTTTTCGAGGCACTCTGCTCCTTGACTTTTCACGGTGCAGCCCGCATATTGCGGTGCTATGAACCGTTCCCGCCGCTGGTGCCTCTGGATCTCCTTCTTCCTCACCGCAAACGTGCTGTTCTTTCCCGTGGCGTTCCTCTCCACGCTGTACTGGATGAACACCGTGCCCGTGGCTCACGTGCTGCTGGGCAGCGTCGCTGCATCGATCGCCTTCTCGGCCATCATCGCCACCCATAAATACCGCGCGCTGACCTGGATCCAGGCGCGCCTGGACTTCTCCCGTTTCGACCGGCCCGCCCCCCGGATCCTCGAGAAGGAGCTCACCCGCCTCGGGTATCGCGTGTCCGGGGACGAGACCGTCTTCATCGCCGGGTTCCGGGCCGACTACTACCTGGCGCCCGAGATCCGCGCCTCCTGGGAAGGGGCCATCTGCGATCTCGAAGGTCCTGCCTTCTACGTCAGGAAGCTGGAGAAGCGGAACCGGCGGGCGATCGCTCGGCTGGATCGAAAAATCCGTCAAATGACCGATGGTCAGACCCCCCCCTCCTGAGGTACACCAATACTGTCACAGAGGTTACTTCCCCCACTGTGAAAGGAGATCCCCATGAAACTCATGAAGCGTTTGCGTGGCGAGACCAAAGGACAGGGCCTGACCGAATACATCATCATCGTGGCCCTGATCGCGATCGCGGCCATCGGCGTCGTCACCCTCTTCGGTGATGACATCCGTCGTCTGTTCGGCGGCGCGGCCAATGCCCTCTCCGGTGACACCAACGTGACCCCGACCACCATGGGTGCCGAGCGTCATCACACGGACACCAAGACCCTGAAGACCTTCGGTCAGATGAACGTCGGCGCGGGCGGCTGATCCCGGCAACAGCGTCCGTTTGAGCCTGCCTTCCTTCCTCCAGTACTGGGTGACCGGCGCCGCCTGCCTGGCGATGCTGGGTGTGTCCACGTACACCGATCTCCGTTCTCGTGACATTCCCAACCCCGTCGTGCTCGCCGGGCTCATCGCCGGCTGCGTCATCTGGACGCTGTTCCAGGGTTTCTCCGGCCTGGGCTGGGCGCTCCTGGGCGGCTTCACGGGCCTGGGGGTGTTCCTGCTGATGGCCTTGCTGGGCGCCATGGAGATGGGCGACGTCAAGCTCATGGGCGCGCTGGGGACCCTGCTGGGCTGGCCCTGGGTCCTCGCCGGGCTGATCCACGTGGTCATGGCAGGCTTCTTCTTCGCGATCTTCTGGGTGATCCTGCACGGCCACGCCCGTCGGACGCTCTCCAACCTGTGGACCGCCCTGGTGACCTGGCTGCGGCCCGGGGCCCGCCGCGTGCCGCTGGCCGAGCTGCCCACCACGCCGCTGCCCTATGGCGTGGCCATCGCGCTGGGCGGTGTCTGGACGCTGCTGGCGATCCGGATCCCGGAGATCAACCTGCTCTCCGCGATGTTCTAGTCACGGAGCCCTGCGTCCTTTCACCGACACGTCTCGCAGGCCCGTGCGTTCTTCAATACGAAATTCTTCTTTTCCCCGGTGCAATCGTGTACGATGGCCCGACTGATTCGCCATGCGATTTCTGCACTGCTGCCTCTTCCTACTGTTTTTCCAGGTCGCCCTGTGCGCGGGCCGCACGTCTGAGGCCCTCGCGACCATCCCTGACCTCGAGATCGAGGGCAAGTTCCTGGAGAGCGGCGCGCCGATCCTGCGCGCCCTGCGGCAGGAGCTCGAGCGCGTGTCCCCTGACGGGGACTGGGAGGCCGTGGTGAAGCGACGGCTGGCCATGCTGGGCTACTCGCTGGTCAAGACCGAGGCCGTCAACGGAAAGCCGGCCCCCACCGTGCGGCTCTACATCGAGCCGGTCCAGCTCGTGCGCAGCGTGTTCGTTCGTGGCAACTGGCCGTTGTTCGAGTCCGACATCATGCGGCGCGTGATCCTGAGGCCCGGCTCCGCGCTGCCCGTGGATCCGGCCGAGCGCGCCGAGTTGATCGAGAACCAGGTTCGCCGGATCGAGGAATACCTGCACCGCGAGGGCTATTTCGACTCGAAGATCCGCATCCAGTTGAAGAAGCTCGACAAGCCCCACGAGATCGACGTGGTGGTGCACCTGAACAAGGGCTCCTCCTATCGCCTGGGCCAGCTGGACATCCGCGGCAACGACTCGATCTCGGCCGACACCATCGACGGGTTCTTCCGCCACCGGATCCTGTTCTACAACAAGCCGTTCTACCTTCAGCAGTTCAAGAAGGACATCAAGACGCTCATCCAGTATTACCGCAGGCAGGGCTTCTTCGCGGTGTCGGTCAAGCACGACTTCCACAAGTCCTACAGCCTCAACCGCGAGGAGCGGACGGTCAACATCGGCCTGTACATCCGCGAGCGCCGCAAGGTCGAGGTGAAGTTCAAGGGCAACCTCCAGTTGCACGAGAACCAGCTGCGCGAGCAACTGACGTTCGTGGAGAGCGGCTCCTACGACGAGCACGAGATCGTGCGCAGCGCCAAGGCTTTGGCCCACTTCTACCACACGATGGGTTACTTCAACGCCACCGTGTTCTCCGAGTCGCACATCATCGGTGACAGCGCCCTGCGCGTGAACTTCTACATCCAGGAGGGCCTTCAGTACCGCGTCGAGAAGATCCTGTTCGAGGGCAACAAGCACTTCTCGGCCTCCCGGCTGCGCTCGGAGATCTCGACCAAGCCCTTCCCCAAGAAACTGTCGGTGATCGGCCTGGGCTCGGGCGGCTTCATCACACCCACCCAGCTCGCCCAGGACGAGGAGCGCATCCGCGAGGCCTACAAGAAGGCGGGCTTCCCCGACGTCGAGGTGAGCAGCCGCGTGATCACCGCCGGCGACGATGTCGAGGCCGTGCTCAAGAGCACCCTGGAGGCCGCGCTGCCCTACCGCAAGGGCCACCAGTACGTGTACGTGCAGTTCACCGTCAAGGAGAACCACCGCGTCCTGCTGGCCCGTGTCCGCTTCCTCGGCGCCGACCGCGACGAGGCCGCGCTGAAGCGCCTGCAGACGGCCCGGACCGGCCAGCCCTTCTCCATGGACCGCATCCAGTCCGACCTGCTCGAGTTCAAGCGTCACTTCTCCAACCGGGGCTTCCCGTACTGCACCATCACCACCGAGATCAAGGCGTCCGCAGATCAGAAGAACGTCGACGTGACCTACCTGATCGACCGCAAGCAGCCCGTGCGCATCGGCCCGGTTTTCATCCGGGGCAACTTCAAGACGCGCCAGAGCGTCATCCGCCGGGAGATCCCCTTCTCGGAGCAGGATCCCTTCTCCTTCTCCAAGATCGAGGAGGCCGGGCGCAACCTGCGCAGCCTGGGTGTCTTCCGCAGCGTCCGCATCCAGTTCCTCGGACTCGAGGAGCAGCTCTCGGAGATCCCGGTCATCGTCACGGTGATCGAGCGCTTCGACGACTACGGCTCGATGGAGGTCGGCGGCGGCTTCTCCACCGACAACCTGTACTTCACGAGCTTCTCCTACCAGAACCGCAACCTGTTCGGCCTTGCCAAGAGCCTCGAGCTGCGCGGCGAGGTCGGCGCCGAGATCCAGAGCGGCCGCGCCACCTACCAGGATCCCCGCTTCCTGGGCACGGACCTGATCTTCGAGATCTCGGCCTTCGGACGCACCGAGGCCACCGTGCGCCTGGGCGACATCATCACCTACGGCTCCTCGGTGACGCTGCGCAAGCGCTGGTCCCAGCGGCTCCAGTGGTTCATGCGCTACGAGATCCGCCGGGTGTCCTACAAGGAGACGCTGATCCGCGTCTCCGGCGCCCCCGAGGAGGACTCCAGCGTCGACTTCACGACCACCACCGCGAGCATCGGGCCGACCATCATCGTCGACCACCGGGACAACCCCCTGGTCCCCAAGAAAGGCTACCGCCTCACCAGCTCGGTGCGCCTGGCCTCGAACTATCTGGGCGGTGACGACAACTTCATCCACTTCAACACCACCGGGCAGTTGTTCCTCCCGCTGCCCCTGGGCATGATCCTGGCCCAGGGTTTGCGCTATGACCACGGCCTCCCCTTCTCCGGCACCCAGGCCCTGCCCAAGGTCGAGCGCTTCTTCGCCGGCGGCGACACCACGGTCCGGGGCTACGAGGAGGATCTGCTGTTCACCCAGATGCTGCGCACGCCCATGCACCCCACCGGCAGCGGCGAGCTCTTCAAGGTCAGCCCCCTGGGCGGCAACATCCGCTTCATCTCCAACACCGAACTGCAGTTCCCGATCTGGAAGTCCAGTTTCATCCTCGGCATGCCCATCTGGGGTGCCTTGTTTTTTGATTCTGGCTACATCATCAACCATTACGATACCTTTTCTCAAGAATTATTTCACTCTGGCTATGGTGCCGCCCTGCGTCTGGTGACCCCGGTGGGCGTGATCAGCCTCGAGTACGCCATCCCGATCACCCGGGTCTGGGGCAACGAGAGCGATGGCCGGATCCACTTCAACTTCGGGTTCATTTTCTGATGGATCCGAAAAAAGTCGCCGAAAAGTCTTCCAGACGTCGAGAAACAGCTGGACTTTCGGGTGAATTTTACTAATATCCCTCCCGCTCTTTCGACGCGTTTCTTCCGGCCTTCGCTGGAAGAACTGTTGAATCTGTTGCGTTTTTCAAGTTTTTCGAGGTAGTGGTCATGACCAATATGAATCCCAAAGTTGCTAAAATCGGCCAGGAATTCCTTCGGACAGATCTCCCCACCTTCCGCGTGGGCGATACGATCCGGGTTCACGTCAAAGTCAAGGAAGGCACGCGCGAGCGCATCCAGGTGTTCGAAGGCGTGGTGATCAAGTTCCATCGGGCCGGCATCGGCTCGACCTTCACCGTGCGCAAGGTCTCGTACGGCGTCGGCGTCGAGCGGATCTTCCCGGTCAACGGCCCCGTCGTCGAAAAGGTGGAGATCCGCAGCCGCGGGCACGTGCGACGGTCCCGGCTGTACTTCCTGCGCGAGCTGCGCGGCATCGAGAAGAAACCGGCCAC
>PHBF01000140.1 GCA_002841905.1 Deltaproteobacteria bacterium HGW-Deltaproteobacteria-17 | reverse complement strand
GGAGTTCGACCGCCGGTTCTTCGCCTACCTCTCGGCCATGTTCGCCCGCTTCAGGAGCCAGTTCCATCCGTCGTCGATCAAGTTCGCCGACCGGGAGCAACTGATCCGGGACCTCAACGGAGGCACCGCGGACGCCTTCGGCCGCATGGCCCTGTCGCACCTGCTGGCCGGAGAAAAGGACGACTTCAAGCTGGTCATGGACAAGGCGCGGAGGCTCGACCCGAAGAACCGCTGGGTGATGTTCTCCGAGGCGCTCTTCGCGCAGTCCGAGCGCAACACCCCTCGGGCCCTTGAGCTCCTCGAGGAGTTGGTGCGCAACGGAAACGACGGCTTCGAGATCCGACAATACCTGGCGTTCCTCTACCAGATGTCCAACCGGCGGGACGACGAGATCCGCACGCTGGAGAAGGCCGCCGCGTTCGACCCGGAGAACATCCAGGTGCGGATGCGCCTGGCCCTCCATTACAAGGACACATCCCAGGAGGCCGGCTTCATCCGGATGCTGCGCGAGGTCGCCCGCCGCAACGAGGGGGACTCCGGTGTGGTGCGCAAGCTCGTCGAACTGGGAGCCAAGAACCGTGACAACCGCCTGACCGCCGAGTTTGGTCTCCAGCTGCTGGACATCTCCCCCTTCGGGCAGGGTGAGGGCCCCCTCCAGGCCGCCAATGCCCTCTTCGCCCTGGGGCGACCGGCCGACGCGCTGCCTCTCTTGCGGGTGCACCGTCTGGAGAACCCCGAGGATCGGCTGGGCCGGGTGCGCATGATGCTGGCCCGTGCGCTGGTCGCCGCCGGCCGCAACGCCGAGGCCAAGCCGATTCTCAGCCAGCTCGTGTCGCTGTTCCCCGGCATGACCGAGGCCCGTGACCTGCTGCAGAAGATCAAATGAGCCCCCTCGAAACAATTTTTTCTCCGGGGCATCCTGACCTTGACTTGTCCGCTCCGGATTTGTACCAATAGGGGCGTCGTCTGAATCCTTGATTCTGCACAGCCGGGAGACGAGGTTCCTCATGGATTGGAGACTGGTCATTTTTCAGGTGGCAGGAGGCCTCGGGCTCTTCCTCATGGGCATGAAGATCATGAGCGAGAGCATGCAGAAGGCCGCCGGTGATCGCCTGCGGAAGATCCTCAAGATCCTGACGATCAACCGTTTCGTCGGGGTCTTCGTCGGCTTTGTCATCACGGCGATCATCCAGTCCAGCAGCGCCACGTCCGTGATGACCATCGGCTTCGTCAACGCCACCCTGATGACCGTCGCGCAGGCCATCAGCGTCGAGCTCGGGGCCGCGGTGGGCACCACCGTCACGGGATGGATCGTGACCCTCGACATCGCGGCCTACTCCATGCCCATCATCGCGCTGGGCGTGCTGATCACCTTCTTTTCCAAGAACAAGAGCTGGCAGTACGCCGGCGAGGTCCTCTTCGGCTTCGGGATCCTGTTCCTCGGCATGGAGGCCATGAAACACGGCTTCGCGCCGCTCAAGACCCAGGAGGCCTTCCTGGATCTCTTCCGGTCCATCGATGGACACACCTTCGCGTCGGTCCTGCTCGGCGTGCTCGTGGGCACGTTCACCACGGGGCTGGTTCAATCCAGCAGCGCGGTCGTCGGCATCGTCATCGCCCTGGCCTCCCAGGGACTGATCAACTTCGAGGGGGCCCTGGCCATCGTCATGGGCTCCAACATCGGCACCACCGTCACCGGTCTGATCGCGTGCATCGGCAGCTCGACCAACGCCAAGCGCGCCGCGCTGGCCCAGACCATCTTCAAGACCGTCGGCGTGGTCCTCATGCTCGTCGTCTTCTACCCGTTTGCAGGCCTCGTCGATCTGGTCACCCCCGCCCGCCCGGCGGACAACCTCACGGTCCACATCGCCATGGGACACACGATCTTCAACGTGATCAACCTGATCGTCTTCCTGCCGCTGATCTCGACGCTGGTGAAGGCGGTGACCCTGGTCTTCCCCGACCGGCCCACGGATGAGGAGTCCCTGCCGGAGCACTTCATCAACATCGACTACAACATGATCCACACGCCCTCCATGGCGATCCTGGAGTCCCAGAAGGAGCTGGCGGTCATGAGCGACGTCGTGGCCAGGAACCTGGAGCTCCTGAGCCGGGCTCCCAGGAGCACTCCCGGGGAGATCCAGCAGCTCTGCGACCAGGTCATCAAGAACGAAGACCGCATCGACAAGTATCAGTACTACATCACGCAGTTCCTCCTTTCGCTTTCCTCCCACTCCCTGACCATGAAGGACGCCTCCACGGTGGGCAATTACATCGGCCTGGCCCACAATCTGGAGAAGGTCGGCGACTTTTGCGAGCGGATCACCCAGAGCTTCGACAAGTTGTCCCGAAAACACCTGACCTTCAGTTCGCAGGCCCTGGAGAACCTGCAGATCATCCTCGACGAAAACATCGCCTATTTTCATGAGTCGATGAATCAGTACAAGGGGGATCTGATGAACCCCGCCTACACGGAGAGGGCCCTCTCCAGGAGTATCCGCCTCAAGAAGATGATCAAGGATGCCAAGCGCGATCACTTCGACCGACTGCGGGAGAAGGCCTGCGAGATGCCCGTGGCGATCTACTACATGGACATCCTCAACAACCTTGACTCGATGGTATCCGAGAACTTCAACATCGCCGAGATCGTGTCCGGCAAGAAATACTGATCAGGAGAACTGAGGGCGAGGGACCTCTTCGGAGAACTTCACGCACACGGCGTTGCGGGCGAGCTCCAGTGCCATCGCGCGAAGGTCCAGGCCCTCTTCGGCACGCTCCACCTCGTCCATGTGGGCATGGGTCTCCGGGTGTTCCGGGGCAAACAGCGTGCAGGAATCGGCGCAGGGAATGATCGAGGTCTCGTACGTGCCGATCTGCTGGGCCAGTTCGACGGTCTGGTACTTGTCGAAGCCCAGGAGCGGACGCAACACCGGAAGCGGGCTCGCCTGCTCGATGGCGATCAGGTTGTGCATCGTCTGGCTGGCGACCTGGCCGAGGCTCTCTCCGGTCACCAGCGCCAGCGCCCGGTTGTCCTGGGCGATCAGGCCTGCGGTGCGCATCATCATGCGGCGGTACAGCACGGTGGCGAGCTTGTGGGGACGACACTCACGCAGCCGCTTCTGCACCTCGCCATAGGCCACCATGTGGAGCTTGTTAGGACCTCCCCATGGACGCAGGTCCCGGCAGAGCGCCTCGACCTTCTGCCTGGCCTCCTCGCCGACCCACGGCGGTGAGTAGAACGAAGTCGCGTTCACGGTCGCGCCGCGCTTGAGCATCATCCACAACGCAACGGGAGAGTCGATGCCTCCCGAGAGCAGCACCTCCAGCCGGCCCGAGATGCCCACCGGCAGCCCGCCGGGGGCCGCATGCCGGTTCACGCAGACGAAGGACAGATCCTGACCGGCGTGGATCTCCACCAGCAGGTCCGGGTGGGTCAGGTCCACGGGGATGTGGCAGGTCTCGTGGATCACGCCGCCGACCTCGCGCTCGAGATCGAGGGAGGTGTACGGCAGCCGCTTGTCGGTACGCCGGGCCTTCACGCAGAACGAAACGGGCTTCTGTGGCAGCGCCTGCACCAGGGTCAGCGCCGTGTCCGAGAGGGTCTGGAACTGCGGCTCCACGACCACCGCAGGAGAGATGCTCGTGAGACCGAAGATGCGGGAGAGCACTCCGATCACCGCTTCCTGCTGCCCGGGCTCGCAGGTCACCGTGTAGCGACCGTGAAACCGGTGTAGCCGCACGTCCGCATGCCTGTGCAGGGCCCTGCGGATGTTCTTCTCCAGCTGGTTCATGAACATGTGGCGATTGCTGCCCTTGAGGAAGATCTCTCCGATGCGCAGGACGAGGTGGGTTTTCATGTGGCCGCTTTCGAGAGGTGGATTAGATGTGGCCGACGAAGTGGGTGCCGGAGGCGCCGCGCAGCGCTTCCTCCAGCTTGTCCGGAGACGTGATCAGGGCGCGCTTGCCGCCGTCCTTGAGGAAGTTGAGCACGGCCTGGATCTTCGGACCCATGGATCCTTCACCGAAGTGCCCCTGCTTGTGGAACTCCTCGATCATGTCCATCGTGCAGGCGCCCAGCGCCATCTGGTTTTCCTTGCGGAAGTTGATGTACACCTTGTCGACGTCGGTCAGGATGATGAGCAGCTCCGCGCCGATCTGCCGGGCCAGCAGCGCCGAGGACAGGTCCTTGTCGATGACGGCTTCCACACCCTCGTACCGGGCGTGCCCGTTCTCGTCGACCTTGCGGATCACCGGGATTCCGCCACCACCGACGGCCACGACGATGTGCCCCTCGCGGGCGGCGTCACGGATGGTGTGGCGCTGGATGACCTTCAGGGGAATCGGGGAAGCCACGCGACGACGCCAGCCACGACCGGAGTCCTCGAACACGTTCCAGCCCATCTCCTTTTCACGCCGCTTGGCCTCCTCCTCTGAGAGGAAGGGCCCGATGGGCTTGGTGGGACGTGAAAAGGCGGGATCGTTCTCGTCGACCACGACCTGGGTGATCTTGGTGACCACGTACCGCTGCACGTTGCGGCGGCGCAGCTCGTTGAGCAGCGACTGTTGCAGGATGTACCCGAGGCTCCCCTCGGTCATCGCGACGAGCACGTCCAGCGGCTGAGGAGGGATCTCCTTGGCGGCCAGTTCGTTCTGGATCAGCAGCGCGCCCACCTGGGGTCCGTTGCCGTGTGTGACGATGACATTGTAATCACGCTCGATCAGCGTCATGAGCACGTTGGAGATGTTGCGGGCGCACAATTCGTGCTCCTCGATGGTCGCGGGCTTTCCGTGACGCATGAAGGCATGACCGCCCAGGGCGATGACGACGATGGGTTTTTCCTTGGACATGGGTACCTCACTGGGAGAAAGGGATAGGGTTCCGGTCCGGATGGACCTGATGATTATTCCTCGGGGGATTCCGGGGTCCCTGGAGCCTCCACGGCCGTCTTGGGTCCGGGCTCGGGGGTGTATGGAACCCGCACCTTCACGACGGGAGGCAGCTGGCTGGGGAACCACGGTGCGAGCGGGTTCGCGATGGTCTTTCCGGCACGCAGGAGGCTCTCCACCTGCCGGTACAGGTTGTCGCTGGTCTCCAGATCGATGCGGATCCCGAAGGCCAGGGTGTGGTTCTCGCGATCGACCACAAAGGCGAACACACGGAAGTGGCGGCTGGAAAGGAAATCAGGCGCAAAACGCTCCACCCCCGTCACGAGGAGGTGGGTCGGCGTCCAGACCGGCAGATGCAGCGCCTTGAAGGCCACGGCCAGACGGCCACCGATGGCATCCAGCTCCCTGAAGAGGGTGGTGTCCCGCTCGGGGATCTCGATGTCCTTGAGTTTGCGCGTCTTGGTGGAATACGCATCAAAGGATGCCTGGAACAGCCTGGCGGAGAAGTCCCCGAAGTCCGCCTCCAGGCTTCCCCAACCAACCTGGTAGGACTGGCCGGCAGAGCCCAGGTGTGTCAGGATCGAACCCGTCAGCGCGCCTGAGACGGTCGCCTGATCCCTCTCGGGAAAGCCGCGGACGACCGGAGCGAACACGATCAACTTCTGCCCGCGGGCGGGCGCTTTTTCCATGGGCAGGATAGCAGGCCGGCCACATCCGGCGACCAGCAGCATCAAGGTGATTAGGATCCGGATTCCCGACCGCATGACGTCTACTAGTGTCTCTCGATGATGCGGTGGCTGACGGTCCAGTCACGCAGGAACCGGTTCAGGATCTTGACCATCCGGGTGATCGTCATCGAGCCATACACGTCGTTGGTCCCGGCATACTTGGGATCACCCGACTTCAGGCGGATCTCCATGATGTCCTTGAACGACGTGTTCTCTGGCTCCTGGGTGCGACGGTCGGTGATGACGATGGTGTCCTTCAGATAGCCGGCCGGGCCCTGCACGATGGTCATGTGGAAATCCAGGGGCACGGGCTCGCGGAAGTAGTAGCCGCGGATGACCAGGGTCACCTTCTGGACGGCCAGGTGCAGTTCCAGGGCGACGTGATCCCAGCCTTCGGCCAGGAGCTCCTCGGAGTCCATGGCCGGGAACAGGGGACGAATCTCCCCTGAGGGATGTCCCGTTTCGAATTCGAAGAAGAACTGGAAGTTGTTCTTCTGATAAAAGCCGATCTGATGGATGCTCTCCAACCCGGAAGCCTTCACGATGTCGGAGGCAGGCTGGAGCAGTGCGGTGAGTGGCAGATCCTGAATCGGGTTGCCATCCAGTTGGGTCGGGTGAATAGTTGACATGGATTCATTCTCCTTCAAAGGGAGGGGACTACGCCGAGCGCAGTTCTTTCACGTAACGGGTGACCATGGCGGCCACGCCCTCGACATCCAGCAGCGGATACTGATCGGAGAACCGAGCATACCGAGGATCGCCGCTCTTGGACCGGACCTGCATGAGATCGAAAATGGAGGTCGGCGGCATCTCGCCGTCCTTCTTCTCGATGATGAGCGAATCCTGCTTGGTCTCGTTCACCGCGTTCCGCACCAGCGTGGCATGCACGATCATGGCGTTGTCATCACGACCGAACCGCCCCTGCAGATCGAGGGAGGCCATGTCCTTCTCTATGTTGAGCGTGATGGCGAGGTGGTCCCATCCATCCATGTTGTAACGCTCGGCATCGAGCTCGGGCACGGGAAACTCGACGGGAATGGTCGGGATCTTGGCAAAGCGGAAGAAGGTGCGTGACTTGTCGCCGATCGAGCAGCGCACCTGGAACGCGCGGGAAGTATTGGCCACCAGGGCGTTGCCCCAGTTGGGAAGTTCGTGCAGGGGGACCTTCGCTTCACGATCGGTATATCCGCCTTCACCCGGACTGCGCAGAATCGTCATGTTCGCCTCCTTTAAGACGCCGAAAAACAGAACACACCCGGTCCCGGACGCCGAATTGCGGCATGGCCCGGATCGGGAGAACCATGCATACCAAAGATTGGACCCCGGCACAAGGGCGGTTTTGGTGATTCACGTGACATGCCGGGCGAAAAAACTGTCGTGTCTATCCGTTCCGGGGTTTGCATTTCCGGAACAGTTGGGTATACCAGTTCGGACACGTGATCACGGACCTTGCGGTCCGTAGACTGAAA
>PHBF01000139.1 GCA_002841905.1 Deltaproteobacteria bacterium HGW-Deltaproteobacteria-17 | reverse complement strand
CCATGAATGTCGACGAGGAACGGTGGCCGTCTTCCGACGGCGGACCCCATCATGGGGTGCGGGACAGTCTACTTGTTCACCAGGAAGGTGCCGACACTTTTCTTCCCGGCAGCCTACTTGTTCACCTGGAACGTGCGGTCACCCTTCTCGAGGAAGGCGACGATCTGGTTGGCGGAGGCGAGGCCCGCGTTGATGTTGGCCTCGGAGGTCTCCGCGCCCATCTTCTTCTTCGTGGCGTGGTACCGGCCGGCGCAGAGCTCCACGAGCTCGGCGTGGCAGTCGGGGGCGATGTCGGTGGCATAGCGCAGGTCCTCGCGCTCGGCCAGGATCGCCTTCAGGCCGTCCTCGTCGATGACCTCCTTGCGGGCGGTGTTGATCAGCATCGCGCCCTTCCTCATCCTGGACAGCAGCGCGTGGTTGATCGACTTCTTGGTCTCGGCGTTGGCCGGGATGTGCAGCGAGATGACGTCGCAGGCGGCGTACAGCTCCTCGACCGTCGCGCAGACCTTCACGCCCTCGGCGGTCATCTTCTCGGCCGGGACGTACGCGTCGTAGGCGTACACTTCCATGCCGAAGCCCCGGGCGATCTGCGCCACGAAGCGGCCCACGTTGCCGTAGGCGTGGATGCCGATCTTCCTGCCGCGCAGCTCGAAGCCGTTGCCCTCGGTGAACTTGTTGCGGGCCAGGTAGAGCATGAAGCCGAAGGCCAGCTCGGCCACGGCGTTGGAGTTCTGGCCCGGCGTGTTCATCGCGCAGATGCCCCGCGCGGTGGCGGCGGCCAGATCGATGTTGTCGAAGCCCGCACCGGCGCGCACGATGACCTTCAGGTTGGGGGCCGCGGCGATCACCTCGGCCGAGGCCTTGTCGGAGCGGATGATCAGCGCGTCCACGTCCGCGACGGCCTTGAGAAGGTCCGCCTTGTCCGTGTATTTCTCCAGTTTCACCAGTTCATATCCGGCGGCATCGAAAATCTTCTGGATGCCGTCCACGGCCACCTTGGCAAAGGGTTTTTCCGTCGCGAGCAGGACTTTCTTCGACATGACAACCTCCTGGGAGTGGGATCGGCGATCACCCGTGGCGTCGCCCGGGCGTGAAGAATAATTTCCTCAGCGCCCACGCCAGAGACAATGGCACGTCCCGTGAGGTTTTTCAAGATGCTGTTTGACGGTTGTGGGTCAGGAACGGGGAACCGGATCGGGGAAGGAGCTACTTGCAGGTGGCGTGGGAACCGAGGCCAGTGATGGTGTCGATGGCGAAGGTGTTCCACTGGACGGAGGGATCAAACGCGTCGCTGCCGATGGCATCGCCGTTGGTGATGGCGCACTTCCGTTGCAGGGTCTGGTTGAGGGTGGAGACGCCACCGCTCACCCATTCGGTGCCGGGGTCAAAGCCGATCTGGCCGATGACATCCACGGTCACGCCGCCGCAGATCAGTTCCAGCGCGTCGTCACCGTTGTAGTTGGCGGTGCCGTTCTGCAGGTCGCAGACCGCCAGGATGCCGGCGTTGGACGACGAGTTGCAGATCACGTACACGTCGTGGGACGCGAGCGTCCCGGTGAGGTTGGCCGTCGTGGTGGCCGTGGCCGAACCGTTGGCGTACAGTTTCACCTGGCACGTGGACAGATCGAACGCGGTGCCGAACGGGTTGTAGATCTCGAAGGCCTTGTTGTTGCTGCTGCCCTCGATGTACTCGGAGAAGAACAGCGTCATGGAGCCGGAGGGGCAGTTGATGCCGCCGGGGCCGGGCATGCCCGCACAGTTGGCGTCGGCGCAGTCGATCTGGCCGTCGCGGTCGTTGTCGAAGCCGTCGTCGCAGGTCGTCTCGGTGGCCTGGCAGACCTCGCCCAGGGAGCCGGTCTGGCCCAAGCAGTTGGCGTCGGCGCAGTCGATCTGGCCGTCGCCGTCGTTGTCGAGGTTGTCGTTGCAGATCGTCTCGTTCATGTTGCAGTCGCGGTTGGCCGCGGCGGGCGTGCCCAGCAGGTGGTTGACGGCGTCGTATTCGGCGAAGGCCACGCACCAGTTGGCCACGGCGTCGTTGGCGGTGTTGTCCTGGGTGGCCGAGGAGGAGAACTGGACCGCGCGGCCGGCCGTGGCGAACGGCCAGGCGGCGTCGAAGACCACCGCGTCGATGAGGGTGACGCCGGAGAAGATCTGCACGGCGTCGGCGGCGTTGCCCAGCTGGATCGCCGGACCATACGCAAACAGGGTGCCCGAGAAGCCTGTCCACACGGTGCTGTCGGAGACGAAGATCGCCTTGGCGCCGGCGGCCAGCGGGGTGGAGACGCCGAAGTGCACCAGGAAGCAGTAGCGGGTCGGGGTGTCGTCGCAGATCGTCAGGCCGTTGAGCTCGACGGGGCCCGCGGTCGGGTTGGAGACCTCGAACCACTCATACTGATAGTTCGGGGTGCCGACGCCGGGGTTGGCCATGATCTCGGTGACGATCAGGCTGCCGGCGACGGGGGCCGCGGCCGTGGAGCAGTTCGCCGCGTGGGCGCAGCCGAAGTCGGCGCAGTCGACGTTGCCGTCGCCGTCGTTGTCGATGGTGTCGTTGCAGACCGACTCCAGGGCGCAGGTGTGGTTGGCCACGCCGGGGGTGCCCATGTCAAAGGTGTTGTACTTCACGCGGGAGGGACACCAGTAGGCGGCGGTGTCGTTGTCGGCGGCGGTGGTGTGGGCCGAATCCAGCTGCATGGCCCAGCCGGCGAAGCCCGGGAAGGTCGCGGCCGGGAAGGCCACCTGGTCGATCACGGTGCCGCCGGCGGTGCGCAGGCCCACCAGGTCGTCGGAGGTGTTGTTGAAGGTGATGCCCGTGTAGACGTAGCCCACGGTCACGCCGCCGTTGAGACCGGTGTCACCGGAGATGCCCAGCACGACGCGGGCGCCGGCGGCCACGGGGACCGAGGAGGCGATGACGTGGGTCTCCTCGCCGCCGGAGGAGGACGAGAAGATGACCAGGCCGGCCAGGTCGATGGTGGCCCCCGAGGTGTTGGTGACCTCGAACCACTCGCCGGCGGAGTCGGCCACGACGTTGGGATCCTTCATGATCTCGGTGATGACCAGCGAGCCAGCCGTGATGCACTCCGCGGCGCAGTCGGCGTCGGCGCAGTCGGTGTCACCGTCGCCGTCGTTGTCGTAGGAATCCGCGCAGGACGTCTCGGTGGTCTGGCAGGTGCCGCCGCCGGGGCCGGCCTGGTTGTTGCATTCGGGATCCTGGCAGTCCGGCAGGGAGTCGCCGTCCTCGTCACCGACCGTGGAGCAGATCTCCACCGGACCCTGGCAGGCGGCGTCGCCGGCGCAGTCGTCATCGGTGCAGTCCACGTCGCCGTCGGCGTCGTTGTCGAAAGAGTCGTCACAGGCCGTCTCGGTGGCCTGGCACAGGCCGCCGGCGCCCTGCTGGCCGAGGCAGTCGGTGTCGGCGCAGTCGACGTCGGTGTCGCCGTCGTTGTCGATGCCGTCGTTGCAGACCTCGACCGGGAGACAGTTGGTGGCCGCGGCGCAGTCGGCGTCGTCACAGTCGATGTCGCCGTCGCCGTCGTCGTCGATCGTGTTGTCGCAGATCTCGCCGCCGGTGCAGGCCGGGTCGTCGACGCAATCGGCGTCGTCACAGTCGATGTCGCCGTCGCCGTCGTCATCGGTCGTGTTGTCGCAGATCTCGACGGCGCCGCAGGAGGCTGCGCAGTCGGTGTCGTCACAGTCGACATCGCCGTCGGCGTCATTGTCGAATTCGTCATCGCAGCGGCTCTCCTGGGACTGGCACAGTTGCCCGGTGGGGCCGCCGGCCTGGCCGAAGCAGCCGGGATCCGCGCAGTCGACGAACCCGTCGCCGTCGTTGTCGATGTTGTCGTTGCAGATCTCGGACTTGGTCTTGCTGTCCGGATCGCATCCGAAGAAAAAGAGAACAGATAACGAAAGAATGAACCATTTACGCATGATACAACTCCTTGATTGTATGGCGCCACTACCGGCGCCGGCAGATGCCCTCCCGGACATCAACGGACTCTTAATACCACGTGGTAGCCGAATCGGCTAGTCACGATTCCCGCCTCCCCCACCTGGAGCCGCAGGGAGAGGCGACCCACCTCCGGGACCTCGCGCAGCCCGGCCGCGTCGCGCTTCCCCGGGGCCGCGGCGTGGTCGTCGTGGCCGGCGTGGTCGTCATGGCCACCATGGCCGCCTTCCTTCATGGGCTGGAGCACCCACTGGTGGGGGGCATGGGTCTCCTCGGGCATGGGGATCTTCTCACCGTACTGGGTGATCAGGTCATCAAATTTGTCTCCGGCCCGAATCCGCGTCAGGACGCTGGTCGCCAGCTGGGCCGCCTGGGCCTGGGAACGCCCGAGGGCCCCCTCGGTGATCTGCGTCAGGTACACCTGCTTCAGACCCCGCCAGGCGATGTTGAGGGACTTGAAGGCCGCGGTCTTGGTCACGGGCTCCCGCGCCAGGATGTCGGCGGAGTCCGGGCTGGCCACGGCTTCGGGCGTCGCCTGGCGCAACATGATGTGGTAGGCGTTGCCGGTCTGCACGACGCCGAGCTCGCCGACGGCCAGCCGGAGCGCCAGCTGGCGGGTGGATCCCGGCGTCCCGTCGGCCTCCATGAACATGCTGTCGGCCGTGGGCCCGGTCTCGGGATCGTCGGAATACTTCTTCATGAGTTCATCGAACGGGACACCCTTCTTGTGCTCGGCGAGCACCTCATGCACCCTGGAGATGGCCTCGGAGATGCTGCGCGCCGGCACCTGGAAGCGCGGGTTGGTCCGATCGTAGGTCACCAGGATCTGCTTCACGTAGGCGATCTGGGTCGCCTGGGGACGCTGCATGATCTCCGGCGTGGTCGGATCCTGCTCATGGCGGACCGCCTGCTCGGGCGGCGGCGCCGCGGTGGGCGCGACCACGGACTCCGGCCGCTCGACCTTCTCACAGGACCAGGAAAGCAGGATCAGGAATAGAAAAATCTGTTTGTTCACCATGTCTCTCCAAACACCCACTGAAAGCGGAGCAGCACCAGCATGCGCGTGATCGAGGTCCTCAGGACGCCGTCGTCGTCGGTGACCTCCGATCCGAACACCGAGGTGACACCGCTGATCGAGAGCCCGACGTGGGATCGCCGGGAGATCATGTAATCGGCCGTCAGGCCGTACTCCAGTTCGGTCACCGGAGACTCCCCGGAGAGCAGGCCGCCGGCCCCCACGCCGACGAACACCGAAGGGACCACCCGAAGCACATCAATCATATAACGGAGGTGACCGGTCCCCGTCACCTGCCCGGCCGGATGCTCACGGGGAAACCACATCGAATGCGCCAGGCCCAGATCCATGACCCACTGGTCGGTCAGGTGGAAGAAGTAGCCGGCGCTCACGCGGGATCCCCAGTCCGTCACGGAGGGACCGATCTCCACCAGGACGCCCCGGCGGGACTGGGCCCGCGCGGCCGTCGGCAGGATCAGGAACAGCACGAAGAGGATCGGCAGGGGACGCATTCGGACTCCGGGGGGGCTACAGCACGCGGGACATCAGATAGCCCCAGGAGACCCACAACGGCCAGGCTTCCTTCTCCATGGTGAACCGCATCCGGAACTGGCGGTCCGGCTGCAGGCCGGCGGAGAAGGTCATCCAGGAGTAGCCCGTCATCGTGCCGAAGTGTTTCAGGGCGGACTGCAGGAACGTCTTGGCATCGCTGCCGAGGGGGACCGGGAACTTGATCTTCAGGATCTCCCCGAACAGGTAGGTGGAGAAGCCGTTGACGTCGAACGCGGACAAGCTCATGGTGCTCTCGGAGGCGTTCTTCAGGCGCGGATCGGGGAGCTTGCCCCGGGCGGCCATCATGTCCTTGAGCTCATCCTTCCACAGGGCCCCGGCCATCAGGAACATGCGGCCGGAGTCATGCACCAGCGCGAACTCCATCTGCTTTCCGACGAACTGGGAGAAGACCGTCAGTTTTTCATCCTGCACATGCTTGGGCACGTTCTTCCAGTTGAACTTCAGGGTGACCACGAGGGCCGGTCGCTTCTCGAACTGGGTGCTCTTGGTGCGGATCTCGAACACCTTCGGGAGCCAGGCGAGCTCCTTGCGGGCCTCGGGGGACAGCAGGGGCAGCATGGTCTTCGGGTTCCAGGCCTTCATCAGTTTGTCGACCGCGTCGATCATGTCCTTGCCGGAGGAGGCCTGCTTCAACTGGAGCATGCCGCCCAGGTGCATCTGCCCCTTGCGCAGCGACCAAACACCCACCTGGGAGTCGGCGGACCACTCGAAGAACTTGTCGACGAGGTCGATCACGGAACTGACCTGCCCCATCAGCAGCGCCTCGTCGGCGTTGCGGACGTTGGCCCTGGAGCGGAGCAGCTCGCCCTGGATCTTCTTGTATAGCGGACGCAGGAAGTCCAGCGAGCTCTTGTCCAGGCCGAACAGGATCGGCTTGCCGGGCAAAAGCGGCGCCAGATCCCCGATGTCCACCGGCGTCATGGCCGCCTTCACCATCGGGCCGGTCGGGTTGTCCACGGCGCGGGCGTGCATGTCCATCACCAGGGCCATGTTCCCGTCGAGGCCGGCCGAGAAGGTGAGGTGCCTGAGGCTCTCCAGTTCGGGCTTGAGGATGCGCAGGACGGGCTCGAGCTTGCGCCGCTCGGAGGTGCTGAACTCGCGGGAGAACTTGTTCAGGTACAGATCGGTGTTGCGATCGACGTTGTGGATCATCCAGAAGAAGGGGAAGCCCGCCGGGATGGCCGCGACCTGCTTGCGCAGGAGCTCCATGGCGGGATGCAGCAGCCGGATGTCCTCGCTGAGCAGGACCCGGTCCTGGTCGAAGGCGATGAAGAGGTCCCGGGCGCCCTTGTGGTTCATGTGACCGGCGAAGGACAGCCGGCCGCCCCAGGGGGTCTTGCGGAACTGGCCCATATCGCCCCGGGACAGGCGGGCCTCGAGCTCGGTGCTCTCCACGGCGAAGCGGACCACGCTGGTGTACCCCTTGGGCTCATGCGCCACGTAGGTCACATAGATGCCGGCGGAGAAGGCGAGGTGCTTGAGGCTCTCGAATTCGGGCTTGAGGATGCGCAGGACCGGCTCGAGTTCACGGCGCTCGGAGGTGCTGAATTCACGGGAAATCCTGTTCAGGTAGAGGTCGGTGTTGCGGTCGAGGTTGTGCACCATC
>PHBF01000138.1 GCA_002841905.1 Deltaproteobacteria bacterium HGW-Deltaproteobacteria-17 | reverse complement strand
AGGGAGAAAACCATGGCCACTCATTCTTTAACCGCTGCCAACCTCGACGCCACCATCGCTGAAAACCCGGTCGTCATCATTGATTTCTGGGCGCCCTGGTGCGGTCCCTGCAAGTCCTTCGGGCCCATCTATGAAAAAGCCTCGGAGAAGCACCCTGAGATCAAATTCATGAAGTGCAACACCGAGGAGGAGCAGGAGGTCGCCGGCGCCTTCGGAATCCGCTCGATCCCGACCACCGCGATCTTCCGCGACCAGCTGCTGCTGTTCATGCAGCCGGGGATGCTCCCCGAGTCGGCCCTCGACGAGGTCATCGGCAAGGTCATGGCCCTGGACATGGACGAAGTCCGCAAGGAGATCGAGGAGCACGAGAAGAACCACAAGCACGGCGGCTGCCAGTGCGGCTCCGACGGCTGCGAGGACTGCTGACCCGGGGTTCCGGACCACACCCTGTCCTGGACGGGCCCGTCCCTTTTTTCTGGACTTTTTTTGCGTTCATGCTTGTCTCTTCGGCGGAAAACCGATCCCAAGGAGTCCGCCGATGCCCGCAGCCGCCCTGCCCCTGTCCGTCCTGATCGCCTGCCTGACCCTTTTCTCGGCGTGCGAGAAGAATCCCTTCTCGTCCCCCGCTCCCCAGAAGCCCTCCAACGAGACGCCCCGCGAGGTGAAGAAACCGGATGCGCCCCGCACCGGGCCTCTTCCCATGGCTTCGACGACGGAGCCCGGGAGCGTCGGCACGCTGTTCGACAAGGCCGCCGATTGTCCCAACCGCTACAAGTGCGAAGCCCTCGACGACCTGTACAAGA
The DNA here is from genome assembly GCA_002841905.1 of Deltaproteobacteria bacterium HGW-Deltaproteobacteria-17. Lineage (GTDB taxonomy): Bacteria > Myxococcota_A > Polyangia > HGW-17 > HGW-17 > HGW-17. The sequence continues at coordinate 6,345 of PHBF01000138.1, read as the reverse complement.
TGATCGAGGGGCCCCGGGGACGCGAGGTGGTCACCGCCGCCTTTGATCTGATCGCCGGGGGCAAAATCCGCGAACAGGACCGGCAGGGCAAGTTTGCGTGCCAGGTCATCCGGGAGTGGCTCCTCTTCCTGAAGAACGGGAACGCGCTGGACGCCCAGACCGGGACCTGGTGCATGGCCCAGATCCGGCGCGCCCTGAAGACCGGCGATGCGGGGTTCACCGGCAGCCTCCAGTTGCTGGCCCTCAACGCCGGGCTCGAGGGCGCCATCGACTGGGTGGAGGAGGATGTCACCGGCCCCGGCAGGACGACCGGGAAGGCCTGCGCGGCCGGGCGGTTCCTGTCGGGCTATCTCAAGGACTTCGACCACGCCCGCCGCTGGCTCAAGAACGCCGGTGAAAACGGGCTCGCCGCGGCGATCTGTTCGCTGCACCACTTTGATCACGATTTCTTCGACGTGGAGCGCGACGAGCTGCCCCTGCTGCGCAAGGCCGCGGGAGTTCCGAAGCTCGCCGGCGAGATCGCCTGGCCGCTGCTCGACCATGTCGAGATTCACCGCCAGGACGAGCGCTTCAGGGCCATCGCCGGCATGCTCAGGACCCATCCCGACGAGCAGATCCGCAAGCAGGCCGCCCTGCTCTCGACGCCTGAAAAATGAACGCGACGGAGACCGTCATGCCCCGTGCAACGCCATCCCACCCCCGTCAGGGGCTGAACGTGCTCTGGGCCGCCTGGTTCCTTCTGCTGGCTTTGGCCTGCGGCCGACGGTCCGATCCTGCGGAGGCTGTCCCCACCCCCGGAGGCCCAGCCCTGGCGAGGATCACACCGTCGACGTCCGTTGAGACCGCGCCGCCGACCGACACCGTTGACGTCCTCGATCCGGTCAAGGCCGCGGCCGATCTCCGCACCCTCGCCACGGAGCTGGCCGCGCGCCACCACAACCTGTTCTTCAGGCTCCCCCGGGAGCGCTGGGACCGGCTGGTGGAGGAAGCCGGGCGCGGGCTGTCCTCCCTGGATCGCGCCGGACTGGCGGTGCGGTTGGCGCGGCTGGTCGCGGCCGCCGGGGACGGACACACCGAGCTCGGACTCGACGGGATCCCCGGGTTCGGACGCCTGCCGCTGGTGTTCGAGCGCTTCGACGACGGGCTGTTCATCACCGGCATCGACGATGCTCACGCCGCCTTCCGCGGGAAACGCGTCACCCACCTCGGGAAGCTCGAGGTCGCTGCAGCGGTCGCCGCCGTCGAGCCGCTGATCTCCCACGACAACGCCGGCAGCCAGTCGGTCCGGGTCGGCACATATCTGGCCATCCCGGAGGTCCTGACGACCCTCGGGATCACCCATCCCTCGGGCCCTGTGCGGATCACGACCGACGACGGCCAGAGCCTGGAGTTGACGCGCGTGGCGTCGTGGAAGGCGGTCCGCTGGGCGGTGCCGCCGGGGCCGGTGGCGCTGCACCAGCGCAAGTCCCATCTGGCTTACTGGAACGACTACCTGCCCGAACACCGTACCCTGTATTTCAAGTACAACCGCTGTGCCGACGACCCGGCCGTCGGCATGACCTTCGCAAAGCTCGTCGAGAGGACGCTGGCCTTTCCAAAGCAGAAGCCTGTGGAGCGCTTCGTGCTGGATCTCCGTGACAACGGCGGCGGCGACTCCCGGATCGCGGCGCCCCTGATCGATGCGCTGGCCGCCGATCCGGCACTGAACCGCCGCGGCCGGCTCTTCGTGCTCATCGGACGCCGCACCTTCTCGTCGGCCGTGCTCAACACCCTGGAGCTGCGGCGGAGGACCCAGGCCCTGCTCGTGGGCGAGCCCACCGGGGGGCGGCCCAACCATCACGGCGAGGTGAAGACCTTCCGGCTGCCGCACACCGGCTGGTCGGTGCGCCATTCGACGAAATACTTCACCACGGATCTGGTGACGGGGGATCCCGACGCCCTCGTCCCCGACCTGCCCGTGGCGCTCACCGGCGCCGACTGGCTCGCGGGGCGGGATCCGGTCCTCGACGCCGCCCTGAAATACAATCCCTGATCACTGTCCTCCAGGCAACCTCTCCCCGTGGACCATCGGGACGAAGCGGACATCGTGGGAGGTCTCCGTGCGGATCGTGCCGTCGGGATCCTTGCGCAGCATCACCAGCCGCTGGAGGACGACGCCGACGGGGGCCAGCAGGCGACCCCCCGGCCTGAGCTGGTCGATCAGCGCCTGGGGGATCTCCGGCGGCGCGGCGGTGAGCAGGATCGCGTCGAACGGGGCGTGCTCGGACCAGCCTGCATAGCCGTCGGAGCAGCGGGTGTGGACGTTGGCGTACTTCAGTTCCTCGAGCAGCCCCGCCGCGCGCTGCTGCAGCTCGCAGATCAACTCCACGCTGTACACTTCGCCGGCGAGCTCCCCGAGGATGGCCGCCTGATAGCCGCTGCCGGTGCCGATCTCGAGCACCTTCTCATCAGGCTTCAGGGCCAGGGCCTGGCTCATGGTCGCCACGATGTAGGGCTGCGAGATCGTCTGCCCCAGCCCGATCGGCAGTGGATAATCTCCGTAGGCCTCGTCGCGCAGGTGGGCGGGGACGAACCGCTCCCGGGGGACCCTCGCCATCGCCGCCAGCACCCGGGGATCGGTGATGTCCCGCCCCTTGAGGTGCCGCTCGATCATGTGCGATTTCTTCTCATCCAAGGTGATTTCCCCCCGCTCTCCGGACTTGCACCCCGCCAGGACGGTGGTCGTGATCAGCGCGAAAAAAGACGCCAGCAGGGCGCTCCGGCTCTTCTTCATCCTGGTGTGCATGCTCCCGCAAGCCCGACGTGAAAACTACGGTCGGTCTTCCCTTTCAGGCTCCTGGCCAGTCTCCCTGCGAGGACTCCGTTTGTCAAGCTCGCGACGGGAACCCTCCCCTGAAAATGTCATTGTTCAAATATAAAAGACCGGCTATACTGCTTCCTTCCGGGGACCACCGGTCCGCCTGAAGGGAGCCCTTTTCTCATGCGGCATGTCTTTCTTGTTTTCACGTGTCTTCTGATGGTCGGCTGCGATGACTCCTCTTCGACCCACACCAACAATATCAACAATATCAACAACCTGAACAATGCCGCCAACGTCAACAACCTCAACAACGCCGACTGCGTGCCCCGTCCGACGGGGGGCTTTCACGTCGCCGTGGACGGCACGCCCGGCGGAGACGGATCGATCCACGCCCCCTGGGACCTTGCCACCGCGCTGGCGCAGCCGCCCGCCCTCGTTCCCGGCTCCACGATCTGGATCCACGGTGGCGTCTATGCCGGCGCGTTCACCAGCATGCTCACGGGCGAGGACGGGAACCCGCTCTTCGTTCGCGTGTGGCCGGGGGAGACCGCCGTCATCGACGGAGCCTCCTCGGAGGCCGACACCCTCACCATCGAAGGTGCCTGGACGGAGTACCATGGCCTCGAAATCACCAACTCCAACCCCGCACGCACCGGCGCCCGGCCCGGCACCTTCGTCAACGGCGCCAACCTCTCGATCGTCAACTGCCGCATCCACGACACCGGCGGCGGCGGCTACTGGGCCGGCGCCACCGACATGCTCCTTTACGGTTCGCTGATTTACAACAACGGATACGACGACGACGACCGCGCCCACGGGCACGGGGTCTATTCCCAGAACCTCGAGGGCACCAAGTTGATCGAGGACAACATCATCTTTTCCAACTACTCCTTCGGCATCCACATCTACACCGAGGGGGGCGACATCCAGGGCTATGAGATCGCCGGAAACATCTGGTTCCTCAGCGGCCGCGCCGCGGCCGGCACGGGCACCCTCAAGGACAACTGCCTCATCGGTGGCCTGCAGCCGGCTTCGCGCATCATCCTGCGCGAGAACCTGGGATGGGCGCCGGGGCCTTCGCACCGCGGCGTGCAGTTCGGCTACTCGTACGACCCCAACGGCGATCTCACCCTCACGGACAACTACCTGTCCGGCGTCACGAACTTCTCCCGGCCATGGAGCAGCCTCTCGATGACCGGCAACACCTTCCTCGGCGACGTCAACGGCATCGAGCTCGCGGACTTCCCCGGAAACACCCACGTCACCGAGCAGCCAACGGAGAACCGCGTCTTCATACGCCCCAACAACCACGAGGCCGGACGCGCCCACGTCGCCGTGTACAACTGGACGTTTGCCCCCACGCAATCGGTGGACCTCTCCTCCGTCCTCGCAGACGGGGACACCTACGAGATCCGCGACGCCCAGAACTGGGACGCAGGTCCCGTCGTGTCCGGCACCTTCGACGGCGCCCCGATCACGCTGCCTATGGAGGGCCTCGTCCCCGCCCAGCCGGTGGGCGTCCCCGACGCCATCGACACCACCGAGATGACCGGCCACTTCTTCAACGCCTTCGTGGTGCGGAGAACCGTGAATTGGTGCCCTTGAACTATTTCAATGTCTGACGGGATTCATACACGTTGAGGGCGGGGAGCTCGATGGCGGTGAGGAAGCCGCCGTGGCCCGCGCCCGTGTCGATGCCGACGACGGATCGGTGGAAGAAGAGATCGTGGGGATCCTCGGGCGTGAACAGGGAGAGCTCCTGCGGAAGCAGATCCGCCACGGTGTGACCGAAGACCACGCGCTTGCCGTCGTACTCGGTGAAGAACTCGCGACGCCGGGTCCAGATGATGTCGTGGGGATCGGCGAGCTCGGAGGGATGCGCGAACCTCCCGTCGACCTTCGGCAGGCCCGCGTGTACGTAGATGGCGTGCTCGTCCTCGTACCAGGCCGGAAGATCGGCGAGCCACCGGCGGACGTCCTCGGGAAAGAAGTCGCCGGCGAACATGGAGAAGAACTCCTCCTTGGTCGGGGTCTCGTCGGGGACGGGAGCCGGGCCGCCCGTGAACGAGCGCAGGGTGGCCAGGCATCCGTTGCCCACCGGCAGGATGAACTCGGGCCAGCCCCGGGTGAGGACCCGGTGCCAGGCGTCCTCATGGCTGCCCCGCAGCGCGACGATCTTCGCCGGTGTCAACGTCGGGAGGGTCTCGCGGATCATGCGGACCACCTCCGCGGACTTGGGCCCGCGGTCCAGGTAGTCGCCGATGAACACGATGGTATCCTGCGCGTCGAGGATCGGGAGCTGGCGAAGCAGCGCGTCGAGGTGGACGAGGTTCCCGTGGATGTCTCCGATGGCGAATGTACGGTTCATGATGCTTTCTCCTCCTCGAACCAGCCGATCAGGAACACCGTGCTCTTGCGCGGCTGCAGGATGCCCGTCTGCGGATTCGCGGTGACGAAGTCGATGCCCAGGCGGGCCAGGATCGCGACGTTCTCCAGGATGGACAGATCCCCGTAGCCCGGTGAGAAGCGACGCGTCCCGCGTCCGTGCCGTGTCCGCAGGATCGCGTCCAGCGCCTCCGAGACGCCCTCGACGGCCTCGGAGCCGAAGGCGTCGAGCAGGACGCCGGGGAGCTGGCGCCCCTCGTCCATGGCCGCAGCGATGGCGTCGTCCAGCGCGGCGCCCACCGTGGTGACCCCGAGGGTGACCCGGGTGACCCCGGCGAACTCCGCCGGCAGCGGGCCCACGTCGGATGCGGGCAGGGTCAGCCATGCCCCCCGCGGCAGGATCAGCCGGGTCCCCTCGCGATAGGCGGACACCAGCGGCGCGAACATCGGGTCGTCGGGGCCCGGCAGCCCCTTGTTCCCTGCGCGGAACGCCACGTGCCGTTTGGACGGAAGGATGTCTGCGATTTCAGGGATGTAGAGCTCGGCGGCCATGCGCGGCAGTGTAGCGCGGGCGCCTTCCATGGTCGAAGGAAAAATGGGGCGTGGTCGCCGTGGGCCTGGCTCAGGGGTTCGGTGGAGCGGTGCGGGGTCCCGTGCCTATTTCCGACAGTCGGGGCACACTTTAAAGAAGTCGCCGGGCATGTCCGCCCACTTCTTGAAGCGCAGGACCTGGAAGTTCGGCATGAACGGATAGCCGCAGGTCTCGCACTTGCGCATGGGCAGCTCGCGGTTCCATTTCACGATCTTGCGCGTCTCGGCGGTCTGCTCCATCTTGATGCAGTTGACCGGACACACGTAGACGCAGGCGCCGCAACCGATGCAGTCCTCGGGGCTCTCCATGAAGGGTCCGCCCATGGTGAGCTTGGTGCCGCGATCGTTGAGATCGATGGCCTTGGCGCCCACGACCTCTTCACAGACCCTGGCGCACAGGCCGCACAGGATGCAGTCCTCCTTCATCACAGGGAAGCGCGGCTCGAGACGGACGTCGTTCTCCCTGGCCATCTTCTTCAGTTCCGGGCTGTCGGGGACGCGCGCCTGCAGGAGCTCCAGCACGGTCCGGCGGTGCTTGAGCACCCGCTCGGAGTGCGTCTCCACCGACA
>PHBF01000002.1 GCA_002841905.1 Deltaproteobacteria bacterium HGW-Deltaproteobacteria-17 | reverse complement strand
TGGCCCGGCTGGCGCAGGAGCGCCACCTCGACGACGCCACCCGCGCCCGGCTCGGCGAGGCCCTGCAACGCCAGAACGACGACGAGACCGAGTCCTTCCTGCAGTTCAAGGAGGGCCGGATCACCGACAAGGATCACTTCGCCGACATCCAGTCCGGCACCGCCCGCGTCCATGAGGCCTTCACCTCCCTGATCGGCGCCGACGGCCTGGCCCTCTACAAGAAGCTCTGGGACGCGGAGTTCAAGAAGGAGCTGGAGAAGCTCGACCAGGAGGAGGGTTTTCAGGCCCCGCCTCCCCCCAGGGTCTCCGGGTGTCCGAAGGTGCTGTGCAGCGATGTGCCCGACGTGGTCTGCCGCAGCGGTGAGTGCCAGTTCCAGCGGGGGGCAAATCCATGAAACTGAAACGGACGGGTCCCGGGAGATTCCATGCCTGAAGCAGCCGAAAACCCAGGCAGACGCGCCCTGCTGCTTGGGGGGGCGTGGCTGCTCGTCGCCGTCACCATCGGCCTCGCGCCGCTGCTCGGACGGTGGCTCCCATCCCCGGCCGCCGTGCTCGCCCTGGGCGCGGTGTACTGGAGCGGATGCTGGACCCTGGCGCTCCTGGCGGGCGACCGCAGCGCCCTGGCCGCCCTCTACCGGACTCCGATCCACCGTCGACCCGTCGAACTGATCCTCACCTGGCTGCCCGTGGTCGCGACCCTGGTGGTCGGATTCCTCCCGTCGGTGTCCCGCGTGCCGCTTCCGGTGCTGGCGGCGGTCGTCGGGGTGGCGCTGGTCAACGGCGTGACCGAGGAACTGTTCTGGCGGGGCGCCTTCGTCTCCCGCTTTCCCGGGAGCCTGAAGCTCGGCCTCCTTTTCCCCCTGCTCCCGTTCACGGCGTGGCACCTCGCGCTGGCGCTGATGCCGGGTGTGCGCTACGAGGGCGGGATCCCGGCGCTGCTCGGCGGAGCCGCCTTCTTCGGCGTGTGCTGGGGCTGGACCGTCTGGCGCACCCACGATCTGCGCTCGGCCACCCTCGCCCACGTCCTCACCAACACCTTCGCGTTCACGCAGCTGGCGCTGGTCAACTGGGTCGCCTGAGCCCGGGCCCCGACGACTCCGCCAATTCCCCCGCGATTTCTCTTCAAAAAATTAAACTGTCACCGAATGTCGAAGATGACCAAGCGCTTTGACGATGGATCGAAAATATAAAACTAATTACTCGTAACGGAGAGCGTCGATGGGGTTGAGACGCGCGGCCCGGCGCGCTGGGAAGAAGCCGAACAGCACTCCGATGAAGGCTGAAAAGAAAAAGGCCATCAAGTTGATGCTCGAATCGAAGACGTAAGGGACCCCCATCACGCCTGAGAGCGCGACGGAGGCCCCGTTGCCCAGCAAGATGCCGATGAGCCCTCCCAAGCCCGAGAGCATGACCGCCTCGATGAGAAACTGCAGTAAAACCTCGTTTTCCAGTGCGCCGATGGCCAGCCGCGTCCCAATCTCGCGGGTCCGTTCGGTCACGGACACCAGCATGATGTTCATGATGCCGATGCCCCCCACGAGAAGACTCACGGCCGCCACGGCACCCAGCAGCATGGTGAGGATTTTTGTGGTTCCCGTGACGGTCTCGGCGAGCTGGCGCGTGTCCATGACGCGGAAGTCGTCATCCTCGCTGGGGCCGAGCCTGCGCCGCTCCCGCAGCAACTGGACGAGCCGGCTCTTCGCCGAATCAATGGAGGCGCCGTCCTTGATCGAAACCACGATGCGCTTGATGTCCTTCGTACCCGTGATGCGTCGCTGAACGGTGCGCAAAGGCATGATGACCGTGTCATCCTGATCCTGCCCCATGGCTGCCTGGCCCTTGGCCTTGAGCAGGCCGATGACCTGGCAGGAGAACGTCCGGATGCGAATCTCCCCTCCCACGGGGTTCTCACGCTGGAACAATTTCTCCCGCACCGTCTCCCCGATGACGCACACGGCCCGGCCCGCACGCTCCTCGAGCTCGGAAAACGTCCGTCCGCCAGCCAGCGTCCATCCGCCCACCAAAAAGTAGTCGTTGCTCGTGCCGACGATCGACGTCGACCAGTTACGCGCCTGAAAGATCACGGTCTCAGACTTGTTCACGACCGGGGCCACGGCCCGTGCCGACGTGATCTGGGACCGGATGGCGTTGACGTCGGCGATCTTGAAGCTCTGGGCGCCCTCGGAACCAGGGCCCATCATCTGTCCGGGGACCACCATGAGCTGGTTGGCGCCCATGCTGGCGATCTGGTCCGAGACAGCCCGGGTCGCGCCGTTGCCCAACGTGACCATGGTGATGACGGCGGCCACGCCGATGACGATCCCGAGGATGGTCAGAAACGAGCGCATCAGGTTGCGCAGAATCGCGCGAAGGGAAAGCAGCAGGGTGTTCCAGATCATCGGGGCGCCTCCGGGTTCAGGACGTCACTGTCCACACAGCCGTCGACGAAATGAATGATCCGCCCGGCGTAGGCGGCCATGTCAGGTTCGTGAGACACCATGAGCACCGTGATCGACTGCCGATTGATGCCGGTGATCAACTCCATGATCTCACGACTGGTTTTCGAATCGAGGTTCCCCGTGGGCTCGTCGGCCAGCAGCACAGAAGGTTTGGACACGATCGCGCGGGCAATGGCCACCCGCTGCTGCTGGCCTCCGGACAGTTCAGCCGGCGTATGATTCTCCCAGCCGTGCAGCCCCACCTTCTCCAGCGCCTCCAACGCCGCGATCCGGCGTCGGGCCTTGGGCTCGTGGCGGTATATCAGCGGCAGCTCAACGTTTTCCAGCGCCGTGGTCCTCGACAGCAGATTGAAGCCCTGAAACACGAAGCCCAGTTGGTATCTGCGCAGCAGGGCACGCTGGTCCCGTGTGAGGGTCTCCACGTGCACCCCCTGGAACGTGTAACTGCCCGTGCTGGGCGTGTCCAGGCAACCCAGGATGTTCATCATGGTGGATTTGCCCGACCCGCTGGGGCCCATGACCGCGACGAACTCGCCCTGCTCGATGTCCAGGTCGATGCCCTTGAGGGCCAGGAAGGACGCCGGACCGGCTCCGTAGGTCTTGGTGACGCCGCGCAGGCGGAGCAAGGGTTGCTCAGTCATTGTACGGCCGCCGTGGTGTCGGTGATCACTTCATCTCCGGGCTGCAGCGCACCTCCGGTGATTTCGGTCATCTGTCCGTCAGTCGCCCCGGTCTTCACCTCCACCGGCTCCGGCCGGCCATCACGAAGCACCCAGACCTTCGGCGTGTTGCCCCCCGGCAGCGACGGCGGCTTCTTCATCATCCGGGGGGGCCCGGGCATCAGGCTTCCCATCAGGCAGCCGCCGGACCGCTTGGCAAAACCCGCGCCGGGCGTGGGTGTGAACCGCAGGGCCGCGTTGGGCACCAGCAGCACGTCCTCCCTGGCCATCGTGACGATCTCAGCCGTCCCCGTCATGCCGGGCCGCAGGCTCAGATCCTCGTTCCTCACGTCGATCACGGTCGGATAGGACACCACTCCATCCTTGGTCTGCGATCCAAGCGCCACCCGTGTGATGGTTCCCGGGTACTCCCGACCGGGCCAGGCATCCACGCTGAAGGTCACCCTCTGTCCGGCCTTCACCTGACCCACGTCGGCCTCGTCGATGTCCACCTGCAGCTCCATCTTTCGCAGATCCTCGGCCAGCGTGAACAGCACCGGCGCCTGGAAGGACGCGGCCACGGTCTGACCGGGTTCCACGCTGCGGGAGAGCACGACGCCGTCGATGGGCGAACGGATCGTGGCCTTTTCCATGTTGGTCGCATCAGACTGCAGGTTGGCCCGGGCCTGGGTGACGCTGGCCCGCGCGATCGCCATGGCCGCTTCAGCTCGCTTCAGGTTGGCCTTGGCCGTGTCCAGTTCGTGCTCCGCCGGCAGACGGCCACCCGAGAGTTCGGCGAGCTTCTTCAGCCGCGCCAACTGCACGCGGGTCTCGTCCAGGGTGGCCTGAGCCTGCTGCACCTGGGCCTGCGCCGCCGACAGGTTGGCCTCGGACTTCCGCACAGCGTCCTTTAACTTGGCCAGATCCAGCTGGGCCAGCACCTGGAGCTTGATGACCTGGTCGTTGTCGTCCACCTTCACCTCCGTGATGATGCCCGACAATTCGCTGGAGATCTCCACCTTCTTGAGCGGCTGCAGGTTCCCCGTGGCCGAGACCTTGACCACCAGCGTGCCCCGCTTCGCCGGTTCGGTCTGATAGTTCAACCGGGTCTCACCTTTTCCGGAGACGAAAAAAACCTGGTACCCCACGAATCCCATCACGCCCAGGGCGGCCAAAATCACGAACTTTCGCACACGGGAGCCCTTCGTGTGCTGGGCGATCTGATCTTTCAGATTCGGCTCTGTGGGGACGGGAGCGGATTCCTTTTTCTTCATGGCTTGTGGCCCTCGCCGGCTTGGCCGGATGAAGACGCGGGAGACCATCCGCCTCCCAGCGCCTTGTACAACTGGATGAGCGCGTTGACCTCTGCCGCTCGCGTGGTTGCCAGGCTATCTTCCAGGGTGAGCAGCGAGCGACCGGTATCGAGCACGGGCTGGAAGTCGATCACGCCGGCCGTAAACCGCTGCCTGGCCAACTCATCGGCGCGGCGAGCCGCCTCCAGTGCGCGCGTCAGGGTTTCTTTGCGCTCCCGTTGTCGCGTCAGCGTCGACACCGCGCCCTGCACCTCCCGCAGGGCGGTGAGGATGACCTGCCGATAAGCCAGCAGGGCCTGATCGCACACGGCCGTCTGCAACCTCAGTTGCGCACGGAGGCGACCACCGTCGAACAGGGGGACCGTGATGCCGCCTAGCAATGAAAGAAAGGCACTGGTGCCGTTTCCCAGAAGCATCTCGACCCCGAAGGAACCGGACAATTTGAAGGACGGATACAACTGGGCCCGGGCCACGCCCTCTCGGGCCGTCTCCGCGACCAGCTTGCGTTCGGCCGCCCGGATGTCGGGACGGCGGCGCAGCACCTCGGCCGGAATGCCGATGGCAATGGTGGCCGGAATCCGCGGCAGATCCGCTTCCCCCGCGAGCCGGGCGCGCGTCGAACCGGGACTGAGTCCCAGCAGCAGGTCCAGCCTATACACGGCCTCGGAGGCGCTGAGTTGGAGCACCGGAAGCTGGGCGCGGGTCTGTTCCAGTTGACTGATCGCCTGCTCCAGCTCCTGGGCGTTGTCCAGCCCGGAGTCGTTCCTCAGGCGGAGCAATTGCAGCGTCTCCTCCTGCAGGGCCGTGCTCTTTTCAAAGATCGCGAGACGCAGGCGCACGGACCGGAACTCCACGTAGGCCAGCCCCACCTCTGCCGCCAGGGAAACCCGAACGCCATGGGTCTCGGCCTCGACCACTTCCACGTCCGCCACCGCCGCATCGATGGCCCCGGACACGCCGCCGAACACGTCCAGCTCCCAGCTCGCGTCGAGACCGGCGGCCAGGGAGTTGGTGTTCTCGGTTCTTCCCTCCAGATTCGACGACAACCGGGTGCCTGCCGAGCCGGAGCCCGACACCGTCGGCTTGCGAGCCGCCTCCGCCATGACGCGGCGTTCACGGGCCTCCCGCAGCCGCGCCACGGATTTGAGCAGATCCATGTTCGAGCCAAGGGCCTCCTGGATCAGCCCGGAGAGCACCGGATCGTTGAGACGGCGCCACCAGGCGCTCAGGTCGCCGGCTTCATCCGTCCTGATCCCGGCTCCCACCGTCGCACCATCCGAATCCCAGCTCCCCGGAATCCGCAGATCCGGCTTGCGATAGGTCGCTCCCCGACCGCAGGCGCCCATCAGGCACCACGCCATCAATATCGGCAGGATCCGGCTGACGACCCAACCCGCTCCGCGACCTAGCCCTTGGGCGCACCTTTCCGTCACCAGGGCAGTTCTTCTTGTGGCCGGTCGCAGGCGTGGTGACATGGATTCAACGACTCCTCTAGTCCTCCTCCACGGGCGCCAACCCGCCGAGGAAGAAATCGACCAGTCCCTGCACGAAGGACTCCTGGCCCTCGTCCGGACCACAGAATCTGCGGGAACGCACGTAATCGATGCAGCCGCCGAACATGGCCCGGGCTGCCGACAGCGTCGACACCCGCCGGACCCGACCGAGGCGGATCTCGGCCTCGAGGTATTCGGCGATTGACTCCACGATGACCTGCGGGGGCGGCTTGAGCGTATTGGAGAGCAGGTGTTTTCGAGTCCCGGCAAACGAAGGACTGGTCTCCATGATTTCGAAAAAGGGATGTCCCCGAAAGACCGACACCAGAACCTCGGTCAGGATCAGATGCAACGTATCCGCCACGGTTTCCCGGCCGACCCGCTCCGCAAGGTTCAGGATCAACGCCGGGGGCTGCGTCTCCCTGCGGATCACCGCAGCCAGCAGCACCTCCTTGGACTTGAAGCGATAGAAGATGATGCCCTCGGACACGCCGGCCCGCTGGGCAATCTTGGCCGTCGTCGTGGCGTGTCCCTCTTCTCGAAACACCTGGCAGGCTGCATCGAGTATTTGTTCTTCCAGGATGAGGCGAGGTCGTCCGGTCATGATATTGAGTTATTACTCAATAACTCGATTTGTCAAGCCGCTCCGCCAAAATTTTTCAAATTTCTTCATTCCCCCCGCCAAGAATTTTCACCGCCAAGTGTGCTCAGGAAGAGACTCAACCGTCAAACATCTGGTGGAGGGCTCTTTGCAGTTCCAGAAAGTGTCCCCCGCCGAAGACGACCAGGACACGCCTTCTCTGTTGGAAAGAACGGGCGATCAGATCCAGGAGGTGGCGGTTCCGGAATTGCTCCCATCGATACGAGATCTGGTTGGTTTTCAGGGAGGACCTGCCCAGGGGGGCACACTCCTGGAGCGTGATTGCATCCAGGGAGAACGGTTTGCCGTTGCCCTCTTGATACCATTTCCTGAAATCCTCCTCGGACAGCGCGGCGGGATCCGCAACATGGAATCCACGCCGACTGTCCGCCAGCGCTCGGACCAGGTACTGATCGGAGCTGGTGTTCACCGCCAGGCCGGCTCGACGAAGGGGCAGGATATTGGAGACCACAAAAAAATAGATCAGGTCCCGCGCCGTGATTCCCACGGGAACCAGCGCCTGCTGCATCTCCCGGCGGGTGGGTTCCCCGCCCAGAAACGGGATGCCCCGCTGGTGCGCGATCCAGGCGGCATAGGCGTTTTCTCCCGGCCAGGCGTGGGGCTTCCCCGGTTTGGGAAGAATCTGGGAAAGGTACAAACTGTTGGAGAGGCCCAACTGGGTGGGCACCCCTTCCACAATCACCAGTTCAAGGTCTTTGCGGGAGAGCTCCTCCCGGATCATGCCAAACGTCTCACTGGTGGGGTTGGATTCATGAGTCGTGGCCAGGAAGACCAACTCCTTGCCACCCTTTCGAAATCGTTCGATCCGGGGCAGTTGGCTGCCTCGCACGGCGGAGGGGAGTGATTCCCAGTCGTCGATGAACTGGTGGGCCGCTCTGAGATTCCCCGCGTCACGACGTCCACAGGAAACGCAGAGGACCATCTGCACGATCAATGCCAATGTCCTACCAGGTCGTGAAATGCGATTCTCAGCCACGGATTCACCTCTGTGGAAGATCATCCATTTGAGTCGCCGGGATGTCAAGTGCGGGCACACCGCATCGCCTCGAGGCTCACAGCAAAGGCGGTAATCCAAGTTCTTTGAGAAAGGCATTGTGCTTGTCCCGGGCCGTCTCGATTTCTTTTTCCAGGGTGACCAGTTCCGCATGAACGGCTTGCAGGTCGATCTCCTCCTCTCCCACAGCCGTGTTCTGGTGGTTGTCGGTCATGGGAGGGGGCGTCCTTTGATGGTATTTTCGAGTTCTTTGAGGTCCACTTCGTCCTGCCCGTCGGCTTCCAGCGCATCCCGTGTTTTGCGCTGCTGGTCGAACTGGAGGTACAGTTCACTCGTGTGCGCCTCCATCTGTTCATGACTGACGGAACCGGCGTGGGTGAGCAGCGAAAAACCATTAGAGGTGATGATCTGATCCACGTTCTGCTTCCAAAACCCCATCCGCGTCTCCTGCCGGTTCTTGGCGCGCAGTTCGGCGGTTTCGAGGAAGATGACCACCAGCCGATTCAGGGTGTCGATCTCGTCCTCGGTCAGATAATTCTTGGCCACGACAATATCCGTCTTGTGCACTTTGTTGCCTTTCCAGGTGGACAGCCCGAAATGCGCATCGGCGGGATTGGCCCGCGCGGTGATCAGCTCGGCCGCCGTCTTCTGGGTCACGGCATAAAGGAGTTGGTTCTGCACGGTGGCAAAGAACGTATGGGTGGCTGCGTCGGTCTTGTCGTAGTCGACGCAGAGGGCAAAGAGGTCGCGCACTTTCTGATAAAAGCGCTTTTCCGAGGCACGGATGTCGCGGATCCGCGCCAGCATTTCGTCGAAGTAATCCGGGCGGCCATCCGGATTCTTCAGCCGCTCGTCGTCCATCGCGAAGCCCTTCACGAGGTATTCCTTGAGGACAGTGGAAGCCCAGCGGCGGAACTGCACCCCACGCGGCGAGCGCACCCGGTAGCCCACAGCTAAAATGGCTTCGAGGTTGTAGAGCGTGACCGGGCGCCGAACCTCGCGCCCGCCTTCGATTTGAACTACCGAGGATTCCTCGGTAGTCGACTCCCGGCTCAATTCCCCGTCCTCGAAGATATTCTTCAGATGCAACCCCACGTTGTCGGTGCTTACATCAAAGAGTTGCGACATCTCCTTCTGGGTCAGCCAGACGGTGTGATGTTTCGCTCGCAGCTGGATCTGGCTGCGACCATCGGCGGTGGTGTAGAGGATGAGGTCGGTCATGCTTCAGTTCCCTCCGAATTGGGGAAAAGTTGCTGCATCAGTTCTCTTCTGTCTCATGGTGTCACTCTCACAGCCCCTGGAACCACGACGGGTCCACGCTCACCTGTTCGATCAACTCCGTTTTCACGCCTAGGCCCAGCTCCTTGAGCTTGCGCGCCAACTCGTCGCAATCAACGCCCTTGTCGCCATTTCGCCTAGTGTTTTCGAAGTAGATGAATCCAGATTTGTGAAACATGGGCTTGGTATATATTGTTTCAAATGAAGCATTTTGCTTAGTTCTATAGATAATTTTTACGTTAATAATCAATGACGTGAGCAACATAATTTAAAAGGGATATCGCCTTAAGGCTATTGACTTTGTTGCCATAATCGAGAGAATCCCCATGCAAAATAAGATGTCGATTAAAAGGTTTTTCACTGTCATCTCTCTCACCCAAAGAAGCGTTTATTGGCAAAATTTCTGAAAGGGGACTTAATAGTGCAGACAAAAATGAATCAACATCAATTTGCTCAACATAATTTGAAGTCTGAGGCTTCTTGTTTTTCTTTATGAAAAAATAGCCACTGAAAATATCTTTACATATGCCATCAGTCTGTGCTAGCAGTACCGGAATTGATAAATAGTATTGTCCTGCTTGATGCGCCTGAAAAGCAGCTTGGAAAATATGTGCACGCGTGGGGAATTTGTTAACCAAAGAGGTTTGAATTTCAATTGTGTATTTATCAAAATACTCGATTAAATCATTCTGAGCATTTTCAAAATCACCATCTACTAGTGCGTCTCTAAGCTCCCAAAGAGATGACATTGCAATATTAATATCCAAATACCAGCCTTGTTTTCCTAGTAAAAGCAATACTTCTCTAGTTTTCTGGGGAAGCTCTAAAAAGCTCTTTTCCATTTGATAATAGCTTTGCAGAGCAATATCAATATACTTTTTATTATACTCTGTGAATGAACTTATTCTAATCAACTCTTTTTCATTCAGTTCATACATCTTCTTTAGACTATTTATTGTTTGCATAATTTTTTTTGAATTTTCATTTACAACTTTTATTGGTTCAATATATTTCTCCATTACTTTTTGGGCTTCAAAAAATGGAAGCATTTTCTCTCTGATTAATTTATCTTGTATTTGAAAAGAATTTTTCAACTTTTCTGCTATTTCTTTCATTCTGTTCATAGAAACTTCTAATTCACTCATTACTACACTCCATAATACTTCCCGCCACTCTCCCTTGCCCTGCCCAACAACACCAGCATTCGAGCAACGGTTGCAAACGGGCTTTCCATTTGCCGCGGCTGGTGAAGGAGGAGGCGATGGAGTCGATGTTGAGTGGTGTGGGGGAGGAGACGAGAAGATCCGCAAGGGCTTTGGCCTGAGAAGCGGGATCCTTGGGCCATGGTAACGCAGCGGCGCGGGTCGGTGGTGCGGATTCAGGGGTTTCGATTTCTTCGGGGGGCAGATCCAGCTTTTCGGTATGGCGGGTGGGCGCGGTGGCCGAAGCAGGGTTCTGGTATTCCGGACGAAGGTAGCTAATCAGGCCTTCGGATTCCATGGCACTTTCGAATCCAAAGACATTGTACCGGGTTATCTCGGAGGCCGGATCGGGTGTGGGCAGCCCCAGCACCAAGCACAACTCCGTGAAGAACATCTGGAAGTTGGACCGCTCGGTGCCCCCCGCCGCCTGCCACCGCTCGATGAACGCCTCGACCTGGGTTGCCGCATCCGAACCTTCGTGCATGGCATCCTTTCGACCGGTGACACTGCCGGACTCAGCGTAAATGGTCACCATGGCAGGGCGGAATTGTCAATGAGAATTTTTTGGGGGAAACACTATAACGTTAAAAATTAGGTCGCATTTCTCGAACGCCATCCTAATTGCTTGCTGTACACAATCCTTATTATCCAGTATTTCCCATGGTCGACTGGTTGAAATGCTTTTAATTTGTGAAGCCCTACCATGCAAACGCCTGCTCAACAGCAGTAACCAAATTCTCTACAAAGCGACAACAATCCTGTGCGAAGGTTAAATCTATGTCACGCAACACTTTTCCACTGTTGCGCGCCGATAATCTGTCGCCCTCATGGACGATATCATTGCGCCGGTCGCCGTACTCCTTGAGTTCAATGAGCACTTGTTCCCTAATTGTCTTGTCTGGATACACCTTCCCCCAGAACCCTTCTTCTCCACAGAGACGCATGGCATCCGCAATTTGATTCATTCCCTGTAAAGATTTAAAAGCCATTCTTTCCACCACTATATTTCGAATGGCATTGCCCTTGCGCTTGTGAGATTCCCATACAGCCAAATCGCCCATCTTGATTTGTAAATTGCGGAGTGCATCTGGGAGGTTTGCCACATTGAACTGCGCCATACGATATCGGACTTTGTCGTGGAAGTAAGCATCCATCGCCGAAACCGAGAATACAATCGACGCACGCAAAAGCCATGTAATGTCTGCTCCAACCCTAATCTTGTCTAGACCCTCGTAGAGGGCGATGCTCTCTTTTGCCCCAACGATGTTGAGATCGAACAGTGATTTAGCAGTGTGTTGTGCCATAATTCCTCCTCACGCAAATTATAAGTCCAAATTCATCGTGCTGAGTCGAGAGCCTGACGAATCTCCTCTGGAGAAAACTGGACAACGGCTTTGGAGCGCAACTCCGGGGGCGCTCCGCCAGTTGAATTCGGAATTCGAGTCCACAGTATAGCCTTGCCAGACGTTGCAAGAAAATGCACCTCCTCGTTAACCCAACGGCGATTGTGAGTGTCCTGCCCGACAAGAACAAGAACGGCATCAGCGTCTCTCAAGATCGGACGTAAGTGTCCTCGGATAGCAGCATCACCACCCTGTCGTACATCCTCTTTCTCAAATACGGGGACCCACTTTCCTAAGAGTCCCTTTCGGTACCAGTCGACTATTTGATCTCGATACGCAATATCCTCAAAGACGTAGCTCAAAAAAACTTGTTTGTTCATATTACACCCATGAATTTCTACGGTTGTTGCCAAACATTATCCTAGGCGTTCTCGACCCAAGACGCGAAATTATTATATCCATCGCCCCTTCCCCAGTCGAATATGTTGTAAAGGTCAGAAAATTTATAGAACTTGCCACAGTGTTCGCAACCAACGCCCCCGGTCTGATACGTCGCGCTCGGCCCATATTCAGTGTATTCTATCCACTTAGACCCAACAACCTCATAGAGCGTTGCCGTCAGTCCAGAGTTAAAAAACCGCACACCGAGATACTCGAATGGGTTTACGCCAAGTGCCTTGGTTCGCTGGTCCTTGCCAGCGATCGAATTGATGTGGACACCCAACATCCGGTTCTCACGCCGGAAACTAGCTACGATCTCATAGCGAACCCATGGACGCGCCCAGGTATTCGTTCCGATGAGGACGCAAGTTGTGGAGGTCCTTTCCAGCCCCGAATTGATCAGGCGCTTGACCGAAAGAGGGCTGTCTTTCTTTGCGCTCTCCCATAGCGATGCGTCAAAGAAGCCTGCAATGTCACGACTCTCTTTCGTCACCCAGTGATTCCGGACGACGTTTGCTCGGAAATCGATCACATCCTGGTAGTGGAAACTGAAGAATACTCGTTTCGCCATTATTCTTCCTCAAAGGGAAGTCTGTGCTACTCGGTGCCTTCACACACACGCGCAATTATTTCTATAAATTGGCTCTTGCATTCTGCGTTCATGGCTGCTCCTGCGTGCGTACAAAGTCCAAACCTCATCGGTTACAATGGAACATGCAGTCATGGTCTCTAACCTCTGCACTTCTGAAAAACTCGACAAAGGCATTGTCCAACGTTTTCCATGACTTTCTTGGCATGATCGCCTCCTAATAATTTCAAACGTGCCCACTCTGGGACGCGAAGCCAGTTAGCAGGCGTAGCGTCACTCGGGAGCGTAAAGCTAGATAGCATTTCCTACCTCATTGCTAATAAATCGCTTTAATCGCCTATAAGTCGGAGTTAGTTTGCCCTTTCCTCCGGTATAGTCGTGATATCCGCCAGTGAACATCTCGTAGCACGCCGTTCGCGAGATTCGATTCATAAAATCAGACACCTCATCTCTTGGAACCCCGAGATCGGAAACAATTCGATCTTCAAATTCTTTCCAAAATGTATCTGTCCATTGGAGATCGTTCTGACCAGACATTCTAGGGCTGTTTGAAAATGAATCCATGATGGTGAGAGCTTCAAGTTCTCGAAACGACAAATCGTCAAGTATTTTCAATAGCTCCTCGTACTCATCAACTTCTCGCGGTCCCATTTCGCCCAATGATGCCTTCAACAGCCGTGCGAACATTTGAATTTTCTCTCGCCGCCTCGAATTCAGTGCATATCGAGCGGTTGAGAAGTAACAATGGAGGAAATCCTCGGACTCCAACATTGTTGGATCAAGCGGCGTTGATGTGTTGGCCAGTTCATCGAAGAAAACGCGAGAACGCTCTTCTCTGATATTGTTCAGGGTCTTTAGAACGATGACATCAATCGCACCGCCGATACCAAACGGGATGAGCTGCACTAATCCGCGAACGAATCTATTGCCCTCATATCGGGCAAGTAAGTTCTCAGTCGTTGAGTCTGCCATTCTACTTAGCGCTCCAGTTCAGCGGCGGCGCGAAGTACCGTCCGCTGTATGCTGTTGTTAGCAGGCTTCACTTGCCGGCGGCCTTCGCGGCGGCTTCAATCCAATTGCCGAGCTTCTCGTGGTCCACGTACTTGTACGCCTTGTAGCCGTTTGCCTCGATCTTTGCGGGGATTGCACCTGCCGGATCGGTGTTGCCGTCCTTGTCCTTCAAGTGATGGATCTGCACCGCGACGATTCCGTTCCCCCGCGCGATCGACTGGTCGATCTCGTAGTTGATGTACTTCCGTCCAGCCGTCTTGCTACCGACGCATACGACCGTGACTGAAGTGTTCTTCAAGCCCTCGTCGATGAGGGCTTTGATCGCTGCATCGCCTTTCTTCTTGGCCTCTTCCCAGAGCGACCCGTCCTGGAAGCCTGCGGCGGCGCAACCTGTTACGTTGGGAATGTTCCGGATCTGATTAACGCGCCAGATGTCGCGTTGATAGTGAAAACTGAAGAAAACGCGTCGAGCCATTGTGAACCACCTATCAGTTTGTGAGAACGATGACGAACATGACGATAACAATCGAGCCGAAGACCGTCCCGTGGAAGATCACGAGAGTCTTGGAAAAGATGACGGCGAACCAGCCACCGTCGTCACCGCGAACCCCAGAGGTGTCCATGGCGAAATCCACCTCTGACTCCGCCATTGCCCGAACGCGGTCGTATAGCCCGCGGAACAGCCGCTCCTGCCAGAGGAAGTACCCATCCAGTACCCAGAAGGCGATTGCAGGAAAATAAGCAAGATAGACAAAGAGCGCTTGGGAATCACTGGCGGCCAGTGCGAAGAGCGCTGAGATAAGGACGACGGACCATCCCTTCAGCAGGAACGAGTTGACCGACATCCGGTTGACGATGGCCTGGATCATCTCCAGGTGGGCTCGCTTGTTCTCCACGGCTACTCTCCCATGGTTGCATCACGGCCGTGCTCTTGTTCAACAAACGACACATTCAACTGTGCTGTGCCCCAGAGCAACCTAAGGGCAGGGCGGGGAGCAGCATCAGTTGGACCGATTGGTTCTGCTCAGCTACTTCTCGCAAGTTTCCTTCTTATTCGCGGAAACCAGTCTATAGAAGTCGGGCACATCGAGTTCTCCCGTGTGCTGGTTGTGGGCATTGCAAAGCGGATAGATGTACCATTTCTGATCGGTACTCCCACCACCTTTCTGAACGTGTGCCCCGACAAGATCCGTCTTAGTACAGTTGTCTACAGGGCAGTAGGTCGGTTTGGTTAGACCACTGAATTTCTCCCAGTGCTTCAGCCAAGTGCCGCACTTGCACGTAGTGTCAGCAGTTCCGTTGATGTTTCGGATCTTCATGTTCATCTCCTTTTTGGTTCGTGGTGGCCCAACCATTGTTTCTGCTGATCCGTGAGAAAGGATACTTCGTCACGGTCGTCCGTATTAAATTATCTGTAAATGATTTACAGGAAATTCGAAGAGTATTACATGTCTTCGACAATCCAGATTGAGAAATACCGCCATCCCCCGGGTGTCCACATCCGCAGAAGTCACCTCGCCGGCAACCCACAATATCCGGTTGCCGGAGTCTGATGCTTTCGAAGGTCATCAACGTCGCCATGGACGAGCACCTCACCGAACGAGGAAAAACGGAACGCCATCAGAATTGGGCGAAATGCAGAGGGTGTCAATGGAGCAAATAATGCGCTTTCAGTGGTATTGGAATCTGGCACAGCGGAGTGCGTTGAAATTATTGGGGGATTTCCGGGTGTAATGAATAGAAAAAAGTTTTTCAAAATGCTGGCCGGGAGGACAGGCGACAGTTGAACTCGGCGTTTGGAATAGGCTAATTAATTGGCCTTGCCCGCTCATGAAACGGGCTGGTTGAAAGACCTAGCTAGGTGTTTCGCCAATTGTGTGTGGAACCAGACATTCGCTCCATTTCGATTCTCCAAGGCCTGGACAAAAGACTCCTTTTCAATAGTGGCCGGGCCTCCGTCTCTAACGAATACATCGGGTGTGATCCTCATCTAACGCTCAGCCTCTTGGATACAAAACGTCTTGCCCATCAGCCGCTAGCAGTGCCGGTCGGATGCATGGGCGGGTTGGGCGGCTTCGGTCCATCCGGCTCCTCAGCCCGCTGGTTTTGCCACCACCTATTTGTTTCTGTAAGTACTCGCTGCATCTCCTCAAAGAGTTGATCAACTTCACTCTCTGGTATCTCTCGCCCCTCATCCGCCGAGAGGTAATCCAGTTTCGCCTGAAGACCCAGAAGCAGGGTGGCAGTTTGTGTGTACCGAACCCAAAGTGCACGATGGTTGAAAAATGTATCAAAACCAGTCAGAAGTGTCACCGTGGCACTCAGTATCAATGCGATATTTCGAATGTACACAACCTTGTCATCTGGTATGCCCTGAAGACCGAGAAGTACTGTGACCACGGCACTGATTGCCGTTGCCCCAAGGTACACAAGAAAGGCCTTCTTCTTATTCTGCCCCCGCTTCCTCTGAAAAGAATTCAGTTGCTCCGCAAGTTGTGATCTGAGAACATCGAGTTTCGGATTTGGCTTCATAGTTATTCCTTTGGCATTCGCCCAACCGTTTGAGTTTTTAGGTCGCCGGAACCAGAACGCCGGAGGGGACCGGCAATGGGTTGGGCATCGTACGTCGGAAAACCATCATGCGACTTCGTCTGAGATGCTAGTAGCGAGATTGCGAGGGTCGAATACAAGAAACCGGGTGCGCGAGAGCTTGCGACCTTCATCATTGGCACGGAAGATCTTGAAGCGAAAGAGGACGATGCGCTCTCGCGGCAACACAAAATGGCCTTGTAGAATGCCCTCAGACTCCGGCTCGAACCGAAAGATCTTGAATCCGGCCAGCGGATACAGCGTAAAGGTTGGTTGCCCAAGATCAGATGAATTCTCCTTTCGTACTTGAAGAGGGCCAAACGGTAGGTCAGGCGGTATAGGATAGACGTCAATTCGAGTCGAACCAGTGTCAACGTCGAAGGGGATCTTACCTGGGTTTCGCCAAGTTGCATCCAATTGCACCCAGCTCTCCAGAGCAAAAACGCGGTAACTCTGAGGATTCCTTGATCTAGTGACGGTATTTCCCGAGCACATCGGAGGCGCTCATCATGCCACCATTTGAATAGAGCGAAGAACCCCCCTGCTAGTATCCCAAGCGGGGGAACCCAGTCAAAGAAAAACTTTGCGATATCCAACTGATTCCTCCCTCACCAATGTCCAACGCTTGAGTTAACCGGCGTGCGGCCGGCGGCGTTGGATGATACCGCGCTGCGGCCCGCACGTCCGGTTGAACGAATAGTTAGAACTCACGTGCGACGACACTCGTTAGCTTCGACCTCGGTGAGCTCTATCTCATGAACTTTGAGTAAGCCAGAGGCAATTGCAGGCTCGAAGAACTGAAAAACTCTCTCTGGGTTGCCCCAAATGCCTCTGCCTTCCTCACCGGGAATCTTCAGGATGACAGCGTCAAGGTGCGCGTTGATCTGCTTGGTGGCCCGATAGTGGTGTATCTTGGAAAGCATGACGTAAAGACGGTCGCGATACATAGGGCTCAGGAGCCGCTCTGGACGCATGTCGATAAACGTCTCGCCATCTGACTCTTTGATGTAGCCATCAAAGATAGGCTGGATATTGCTGATGGGATCAATACCTTGGAGGAACGATAACTTTGCCTCCGTAATGACATTTGACAGATGAATGTTGCGAAGCTTGAGCAACTTATCTAGCGCCATGCTTTCGGCCCGGGCCCAATCAATCCGAGCTGGTGCGGGCGCTTCCGCTGCGGTAGCAGCGAGGGCGCGGCTCTCGTTGTTCTGCTTCTCTTGCACTTCTGCCTCAGTCGCTTTCTGCACTACTGGGGCGGTGGCGTAGTAGTCGCCTTGAACCGTAGTGCTGCTCTGCTTCTGGGACTGCGAGTTGCTGATCGTGATCAATTGCGAGAGTAGCGATGCGTTTTGCTTTTCTAGTTTCTCAATCTCAGCTTCCTTCTTACGCACCTCGCGGGAGATAGCGAAGAGTTTTCCCACCGAAAAGTTGTCGAATGACTCCGAAAGCACGAGTACGACAAGCAGGCCGAGGAGAGCCAACAGACCGCTCGTGATCTCTCCAATTGGCTCCACTCGTAGGAACCGGAACAGGACCATACCTGCGATGAGAACGCAGAGGAGTGCAATAAGGGATCGGACGAAGTAGTTTGTTGGTTTGTCGTCGGCTGCCATTGAGCCCCCTGTAAGTTCTAACCATTGTTTCTGCGGATCCGTGAGAAAGAATATTTAGTCACCGTTGTCCGCATAAAATGATTTGAAAAGGATTTACAGCGAAATCGAATAGCGTACCACGCCTTCGAAGAGTCTGATTGAGAAGTCTCGCCATGCCCCGTTTGTACGGATCCGCAGAAGACCCCCCGCCACCAACCAACTACAACCGGTTGCCGGAATCTGCTGCTTTCGAGGGTCACCAACGTCGCCATGGACGAGCACCTCACCGAACGAGGAAAAACGGAACGCCATCAGCATTGGGCGAAATGCAGAGGGTGTCAATAGAGCAAATAATGCGCTTTCAGTGGTATTGGAATATGGCACAGCGGAGTGCGTTGAAATTATTGGGGGATTTCCGGGTGTAACGAATAGAAAAAAGTTTTTCAAAATGCCGGCCGGAAGTACAAGCGGCAGTTGGACTCAGAGTATGGAGTCCAGTTGGGCGACTTGGCCGGGCCGACGGCCCTGGCCGATGATGCGTACACCTGCTTCATCGGGGATGGAGCAGTATTTCCGTCTCACGCTTGATGAGGTAGACAAGGCCTGGTTGTCGGCCTTCTTTTTCAACACCCATGGATCAACTCTGCGATCTCCTCAGCAATCTCTTCAACGGTGTGAGTTGCGGTGCTTCTAGCAACCTTGTCGGCGAGAGATGGACTAAAATCCATAACTTGCTGTTTCGTAATGTTGTGCCATATCGGGAGAAGGATTTGCTCCCCCGAGACTGAGCGCGTCACGATTCCATCCAATTCGTAGTTCGTCCAGCCCTTCGATATGAACGCCGGAGACAGGACGACGAGACCGACTCTGCTGGTTGCCAGGCCTTTGTCAATCTTCTGCCTGAGGCTGTCTCCTATCCGCAACGTGAATTCGTCGTACCATACCTTCAAATTCTGGGTGCTCAGTGCATTAGCAAGCGACCTCACAATATCGTCCTTGTCTTCCGATGCGTGAGAGATGAACACATCGTAGGCTTGGTCCCCGGTTTCAACTGCTGGCGGGACGTTTTCGCGGACAAGACCTGGCACCGAAGATAGCGGTACCTCTCGAATGTCGGGAAGAGCTCCGGGTAAGACACGAACGGATGCGCGCGTGCTCCCCTGCAGTCCCTGCATATCGACTGCGACGTGCCAGTGGCCACTCCTCGGTATCTGAAGCCTCACGGGAGACCGTCGCGCCAATCCTCCGATGTACTGGTGGTTCCGCCCGTTCTTGTAACTGGAGAAGTTGGAACTGTCCATCAAACGGACATTGGCGCCGCTGGTTAGGGTGATCTCGACTATCTCACCAGCCTTTCGTTGCCCAAGATCTGTATGGATGAATTTCATCGTCACCTTCTCCTCATCGTACACACCGTTCAGTTGAAGGGTCTGCCGAAGCCCGTAGGGCGGAGGGAACCGAGAAGCGCAGCTTCTCGGCGGTCCCCTCGAAACGCAGGATAGATTTCTTAGACATTCTCAAGCAGGGCGATGGCAGAGTCACGTATACCACTTGCGACAACGGTTAAAGCATCGTCCGTATCTAGCCAAGTGGTAACGGCCTTTCCGTCAGTAGGGAGCGCCTTGAGTCGCCCAAGAGGGGACTTTGTCCAAAGGCAGCTCCGCAAGATAACCGGGATTACCTTCGCTTCACCGTCGGCTTCACGCTCCAATGCCTTGATCAGTTCTATGTCATAGCAATACTTCGAGTTGATGAAGTCAATACTGACGAGCGTTAATACAATGTCTGCCTCACCTAACTTCTTTGAAATTTCTTTGTCCCAATCGTCTCCGGGAAGAATCTCATGATCCGCCCAAACCTCAATGAGATTTTCTCTTTCGAGCGGTTGCAGGTGCCGTATGAGTCGCTCTTTGAGATCCTTGTCGATGTGACTGTAGGACACAAACAACTTGAGCTTGTCGGATTGCTGGCTAGCCGCGAGAGCGAGTAACCCACCCCTCCCTCTCTTTACAACAATTAACTCTTCCTGACGAAGGACACTGTGAACAGTGCGGTACTTTTGTTTCTCCCACTTCAACTTCTTTCTGAGCGCTTCGTTACTAACGAAATTGCCGTCTTCACCGGAAAGTTCTGCAAGGCGTTTGACAAATACATCTCGATCACTGGTGCGGGCCATCGCGGGAGTCCTTTGTGAGTAAAGAAATCTAACCTCTCAAATCATGATTTTTCGCGGCTACGCGAAAATATCCTGCATTTGATTGTTTGCTGACTATTCAATTGTTGTGCTGGTAATTGTGTACCAGTAGCCGTAGCGCCAACCAGCGCCGCCAGGGCCACCTTTATGCCCCTTTGCGAGTTCCCCCTTCTCCCAGTCGCGCGCGGCTTTCTCTGACGAAAATGGCCCCGTCGTGGACCAGTCTGAAGGGTTGCCGTGTTGCTGTTTTCTGGTTTCTAGATCATCTGTTAGTCCAACATAGTATGCCATAGTCTCTTCTCCTTATTCTGTTTCTCAAGCAAACTTTTGTTTCTGCCGATCCGTGAGAAAAAATACTCGTCTTCGTCATCCGCATAAAAATATTCGGAAATGATTTACCGGATAATCGAAGAGCGTGCCACGTCATCGACAATCCAGATTGAAAAATCGCGCCATCCCCTGTCTGTACGTCCCCGCAAAGGCTCCCTCGCCAGCAACCCACTACAACCGGTTGCCGGAATCTGCTGCTTTCGAAGGTCAACAACGTCGCCATGGACGAGCACCTCTCCGAACGAGGAAAAACGGAATGCAATCAGCATTGGGGAAACACTCGTGAGTGTCAACAGGGCAAATATTGCGCTTTCAGTGGTATTGGAATATGGCAAGGCGGAGTGCGTTGAATTTATTGGGATATTTCAGGGTGTAACGAATAGAAAAAAGTTTTTCAAAATGCCGGCCGGGAGGACAGGCGACAGTTGAACTCGGCGTTTGGCGTTTTGTTGACCCCTGGTAGCTCCGCCTTCGGCTGGGCAACCAGGGGCTACCGTCGATCAACCGCCCGGTGCGGGCGGTAAGGGTGCATGGAACGTGACCTCTACAGTGAGATCCCGCCGTTTGTGAAGTGACACCTCCTGGACCGCTCAAACGTTAGGCGAAGTTTTATTTGAAAGTCGTTGAATCGGTGCGAGCAAGTTGAAAGTTTTGGTCGAAGCTCGTCGAACCCGTGCGAGCTGGGCCTAAGTTATATTCGAAAGTCGCTGAACTCGTGCGAGCAGAGCCGAAGTTCTATTCAAAAGTCGTTGAACCCGTGCGAGCAGGTCTGAAGTTATATTCAAAAGTCGCTGAACTCGTGCGAGCAGTGCCGAAGTCTTATTCGAAGCTCGTCGAATCCGTGCGAGCAGTGCCGAAGTGATATTCGAAGCTCGTCGAACCCGTACGAGCAGTGCCGAAGTGATATTCGAAGCTCGTCGAACTCGTGCGAGCAGGTCCGAAGTGATATTCGAAGTCCGTCGAGCCCGTGCGAGCAGAGCCGAAGTAGATATCGAAGGGAGAGGACTAGTTCAGGAAGAACGAGTTGATGAAGCGCTTGTTGTTGATGTAGATCTTCATCAGTTCGCCCTTGGTCACATAGTAGGCGTTGTAGACGCGTTCGGCGGTGTCGTCGCTGAGGCGTTCGTTGGCTTCGACCTGATCATCGATGGCCTTGAGTTCGGCCAGCGCCGTCTCGGTGGCGGCCAGCGTCGTGCGCAGATCGGCGATGACGGGGGCGAGGACGGCCGCCTCGGGCATGCCGTCGGTGGAAACGATGACGCCGTTGAGCAGCCGGACCTGGGTACCGACCCCTCGACCCGTGGGCTTGGTCACGGTGCTGACACCGTCAGGGAACAGATTTCCCAGCACGCGCAAAGCCGGATTGAGGCGCTCGGCCTGGCGGGCGCTGTGGGAGAGGCTCGACGCCTGGATGTCCAGCTTGCGATCCAGGGTGTTGACCCTGGCCAGGGCCTCGAGTTGAGCCAGGCGCAGCCGCCTGCTCTCGGTGAGGACCTCGTTGGCCGTGGTCAAGATGTCGCTCAGCGGCGCGTAGAGGTGGGCCGTCTCGCTCTCCAATTTTACGGACATGGCGAGATGCGTGAGGTGTTCGGTTTTGGTTTCCAGGTTCCAAGTCTTGCTCATAAACGACATACTACTACCATCGACGCTTTCTCCGACCGCAGTCGGTGTTATAATGGAAATGTGCGTTATTTCCATTCACTCGAGACGCCCGCTGTTTATCAATTCTGCCGAGCGTGTCAACCCGGCGAGCCAAAGAAAAATCGGCAAAAAACACCTGCAATTACAGGAATATTGAAAAATTTCACCATCATGAAAATGGAGGAGATCTCCACTGAACATCTGTTAGGTTCCATCTGCGCCCCCGTGCATGGATCGCACAATTGTATTGACTAGATCATGAACTCGGCTATGCTTTTTTCCGGAGGTGGCGCCATGCCCGATTCCCTGTACCTGGCATTCTGGAACCTGGAAAACCTATTCGACACAGAGACCGCCCCACGCCCTGAGAAACTGCAGAAAGTCATCGGAAAGGATTTGGCTGGATGGGACGAGGACCTCTTGGCACTGAAGCTGGCCCAGCTGGCGAAGGTCATCTGCGCGATGAACAATGGCGCCGGTCCGGATATCCTTGGCGTGTGCGAGGTCGAAAACGTCAACGTCCTGCATCGTCTCTGTGAGGCCATTCATTCGGCCGGCGGGCGCACGTACAAGGTCGCCCACGCGGACACCGGCGACAACCGGGGCATCGACGTGGCGTTCCTCTACGACCCCAAGGTTGCCAAGACCAGCAAGAAAGAGTGGTTCCAGCACTGGGTGGTCAAGCGCTACGCCACCCGCGAGTTGTTCCAGGTGAACTTCAGCGTCGGGGACAAGAAGCTGGTGCTCATCGGCAACCACTGGCCGTCGCGCTCGGCCGGCCAGTATGAATCCGAGCCGTTCCGCATCATCGCCGGGGAGACGCTGGCCTACTGGGTGGAGCGCATCCACGAGGAGCAGGGCGACGATGTGGGCATCGTGGTCATGGGTGACTTCAATGACGAGCCCTTCAACCGCTCTTTGAATGAATACGCCCTGGGCACCAGCGACCCCGCCCAGGTGCTGGCCGGCAAGAACCATTACCTGCTGAATCTGATGTGGCCCCTGTGCGGCGCCGGCCAGGGCTCCCTGCTCTACAACGGCCGGTGGAACATGCTCGACCAGATCCTGGTCAGCCGCGGCATAGTCGCTGGCTCCAGCGGCTGGACGGTGGATGGTGGGGCCACCATCGAAGGCCGCCCGATGATCGAGAAGAAGAAGGGCTCCGGCCCCCGTCGCTTCGGGATGGGCAAAGGCAAGGTGGATGTGAAGGGGTTCAGCGACCACTTCCCGGTCGGGGTGCGGCTGGTGGGAGTGAGGTGATTGCTACTGAAAATATGGGACTCAGATAAATGCAATTAACGCACAATTCAAGTGCCAATGAAAGGATTTTATGTATATAGACTCCATTCAATACCTTGGCTACCATTGCTTTAAAGATAGTCTCTCTGAATTAAAATATATCAAGCCAATTAATGTTATAATAGGCAGAAATAACTCAGGCAAGTCGTATTACTTAAGGTTTATTGAACTTTTATGTATAAGGAATACTGTTCCAAATGTTGATTGTATCTGCAGTGGCGTTCTTGACGAGAGAACCCTCAAAGATCGTTTCCCAGAAAACACTTATGGGGGACCGCTTACATCTGAGCACTGGAGTAATTATGGCCGCCATTTTGTTGGAAAGCGCATTTTTTGGGACATTCGTCGAGACGGCACTGTTGCAAATATTAATTTAGACACACTTCCACTAAATCGATATGGGCATGAGCAATATATTGAAATTAAAAATATTATTGAAAATATTGCCCGCCATTCAAAACACTTTCTATCTGGAACAAATTTCCGGTGGCTTCTTGCAGACAGGGATATTCGTCCAGAAATAGACGCTAATGACCCCCAACTTTTACCTGATGGCACTGGCGCAACGAGCATCATAAATCGGTATGTTAACACTATAGGCTTTCGTCGAGAATTGATCCAGCAAGATCTGCTATTCGCTTTAGATGACATCTTTGGAAAAGATGGAAGATTTATTGAGATTACTGCCAGAAAACATGCTCTAGCAAGCCCTATTAATCCGCCTGGTTCATGGGAAATAATTCTCGGAGAACAGGGAAAAGAGTTGTATTCACTTAGTGAGTCCGGGAGTGGACTGAAAACCATTATCCTGGTGCTCTTGAATCTTCTTGTAATTCCTGAAATGGAAAAGAAAGAAAAATCTTCATATGTGTTTGCCTTTGAAGAGTTGGAAAACAATCTTCATCCTGCTCTTTTTCGAAGGCTTTTGGAATACCTCGAAGAATACGTAACTCGAGAAAAAGCAATCATTTTTCTCACCACCCATTCAAGTGTGGCTCTAGATTTTTTTGGCACATCCAATTCTGCGCAAATAATTCGCGTGACTCATGATGGAAAATCCGCTGTCGCACGATCAATCTCCACACATTTTGACAAATTAGATTTGCTTGCAGAGCTTGGCACAAGGCCATCAGATTTATTGCAAGCCAACGGCATCATCTGGGTTGAAGGGCCTTCAGATCGCATTTATTTGAACAAATGGATTGAGCTTTTCAGCGACGGTTCGCTTCACGAGGGGAGAGATTACCAATGCGCCTTCACCGGTGGTTCCCTGATTGGAAGAGACCAATTCGCATCTCCCGATGATCAAAATGCAGATTGGGCCAACCTCCTCAATCTAAACCGAAACTTCATCGTTATATGTGATAGTGATCGAACAAACGAAACTGATTCCTTAAAACCCCGGGTTCAGCGGATAAAGGATGAAGTTGATAAAATTCCTGGCAGTTTCATTTGGATAACTCAGGGCAAAGAAATCGAAAATTATCTAACCGGTTCAGTTCTAGCAGAGGTTTTTAAACAAGACCTTTCTCCAGAACAAGAATTGGT
Source organism: Deltaproteobacteria bacterium HGW-Deltaproteobacteria-17 (assembly GCA_002841905.1). GTDB lineage: Bacteria > Myxococcota_A > Polyangia > HGW-17 > HGW-17 > HGW-17. Next base: position 10,293 of record PHBF01000002.1, on the reverse strand, counting down.
GGAGATTGAACAGTACCAGCCATTATTCCCGAAGAAGAAAAAAGACGGCTTGTCATATCTTGAGAAAAACCCCGGTATTACAAATTTCGAAAAAATTGATTTGGCAATTCAAGCAACTCGAATAATGACAGAAAAAGAGCAATGTTCGAGATTTGATCTTGTTGAGAAAATGGAAAGAGTTATAGCCACAATTGGAAAGTGGAATGGTAAATAACCTGGAATGTTCAATGGCGAAGGTCATCATTGCCCGCCATCGGAACTTTCTGGATTCCCATGGCGGGAAGAGACCCAAGAAGCCGGATTCTTTGCATTGCTCGTTGAACTTGCCGGAACTGGAACCTTTCAGGGACCGTTGGGAAATCATCGAAGAGCGATTGTAAAAAGTGTTGCGGTGTTAAACAGTCAGGAGCTGGAGTGATGAAGCATGAAGACGTGGTGCGGTTGTTCTGGGACAAGATGGCGACCAATGATTTCTATGCGGCGGGGGTGGTTCTGGCCGAGGACTTCGTGATGGAGTGGCCCCAGTCGGGGGAGCGCATCCGGGGGGCGGAGCGCTTCGCGCGGATGAACAGCGAATATCCTGCGAAGGGGCCGTGGCGCTTTCGTGTGAATCGGCTCGTGGCCGGCGACTCGGAGGTGGTCACCCAGGTGAGCGTCACCGACGGGGAGCAGCACGCGGAGGTGATCTCGTTTTTCACGGTGGTCGACGGGCGGATCACGCGGCTGTTGGAATACTGGCCGGAGCCGTTTGCACCCGCGGAGAATCGGCGACACCTGGTGGAGCCGATGGATTGAGGCCGCGCGGGCACACTCCAACTTGCATAAATTACCTGACTTGACAAAACGAACAAGTTGGCCTATTCAAACAGGTATGCGTGCCCAACTGGAACCTGAAAGACAATGGAATGCCGTTTTCGAGCGCCTGGCCGACCTGCTGGGCATGGAAGAGAGTGTGCTCCGGGAGAAGGCCATGCCTTCCGATCTCGGGGGGTGGGTCTTCCATTTGGGAACGAAATTCGTGCTGGCCATGAGCCGGTCAACCGCAGTGGCACCGATGGCGGCAGCGGCCAGGAAGCTCCGGCAGCAATCCCATGGGTTCGATGGCCAGGCCGTCCCGATCCTGGTCGTGCCGTTCATGGGCGATGCTGGAAGGCGGGCGTGCCTCGAAGAACAGGTCGGCTGGTTCGACCTCAGCGGCAATGCGCACATCGTCGCGCCGGGATTGCGCATCCACATCGAGGGAAAGCCCAACCGTTTCAAGACTTCGGGCCGGCCGGCCAATCTCTTCGCCCCTAGGAGCACGCGCGTCGTGCGATGGTTGCTTATTCACGCGGGGGAATCGATCCGACAACGGGAATTGGCCCGCGCGACTGAACTGGATGAGGGCTTCATCAGTCGCCTGGTGACCCGGTTGGAGAGCGAGGAGCTGGTCGAACGGGACCCCGGCGGCGCCGTCAAGGCCCGGAATCCGGCGCTCCTGCTTGATCTCTGGAGGGAGACGGTCGCAAAATCGAAGCCGCCTATGGTGATCGGGCACGTGGCCGCCCGGTCCGGCGATGGGCTGCTGCGGTTCCTGGCCGACGCGTTTCTGGACGCCAAGTTGGAGTATGCGGCCACGGGGTTGGCCGCCGCCTGGGCCTACACGCACTTCGCATCCTTTCGTTCGACCACAATCTACCTACCCGTCTACCCTTCAACAGAGGTCCTGAAGCACCTGGGATTTCTTGAAGAGCCGCGCGGCGCCAACCTCCGGTTGGTGATTCCTCGTGACGATGGCGTTTTTCTGGACATCCAGAAGCCCGACGGCATCCGATGCGTGCACCCCGTGCAGGCGTATGTCGATCTGAAGTGGGAACCCGAGCGCTCCGAGGAAGCAGCGCAGCGAATCCGAACCGAATACCTGCACTGGAGTCAAGATGACCGATAAGCCCAGGACCGCCATGGGGGTGTTGAAACGCGACTTCCTGGACCATGATGCCTTGGGTCCGCGCAGAGTCGCCGAGTTCATCCACGGAGGGCCCGATGCAGGAACCCAGGCCGACGTGGCAGGTTTCATTCGCAGGCTCCTGGACCACGCCGGCTGTTGATCCATGATACGCGCGGATGAACAGCGAATATCCCGCGAAAGGACCGATGCGGCGGCGGCGTCACCCGGCGCGGGGGCGGCGGACGAACGAGGTGATGGGGCGGCGGAGGCCCCGGCGCAGGATACGAATCCGGCGGATGGAATCCGGGGCCGACGGGGGCGCAGGGTCGGATTCACAGGCGGCTTCGGACGGCGGCTCTTCGGCCGGCGTCACCACAGACGGAGGCTCTTCGGCCGGCGGATTCGATGCGGCCTTCACCTTGGGCTTCTCCGGCTCCACGTCGAGGTTGAGCCAGTGGCGCAGCTTCTCGGCGTAGCCTTCCTTGGTCCGCAGGCTGGAGCGCAGCTCGCGGTTGATCTCCACCACCTTGATGAGATCGTCGATGCCGCACTCCGTGAGGATCCCGCGAAACGCCGGATCCATGCACAGATCGGTGGTCAGGAACAGGCTGAGCCGGTCGATCCCGAAGTAGGTCTTCTCATATTTGCCCACGCGCAGGCGTTCGTTGAGCCGGTCCCCCTCGGGGGTGCCCGACTGGGTCACGAACAGGAACGTGCGCATGAGCACCGCGTCGTCGATGACCTCGGCCACCACATAGCCCAGCCGGCATTGGTACATCTCCAGCGAGATCAGGAACGTCCCGGGACGACCCCCCGGGATCGTTCGCTTGAAGCGCATGGTGTCCCCGAGCAGGTGGTCGATCTCGATCGGATCAAACGGCGCCAGCCGTTCGATCATGCGCTGGCGGACGTGGTCCTGCACGAACACCGGCAGGAGGCGCTCCTCCTGGTCCTGCATCCCCGGGATCTCGCGCGAGGAGAGCTCCCCCGGGGACACCTGCATCGAATAGACCGACTGGAAGAAGAGTCGGAAGGAGCGGCGGCGTTCCTTTCCCACCGTGAAGGTCCGGTGCTGCGCCGGGAGGGTGGAGACCTCGAAGTAGTATAGCAGCATGTCCGGGTTGTAGCGGCGCTCATGCTGGAACAGGACCGGATAGATCTCCTTGTCCATATCCCCAGCCAGCGCGGCGAAGTAACACATCAGCGACCACAGGCTGAGCAGGGGAGGAAGACCCTTCTCCGTGGAATGGTCGAACTCGAGCAGGGGATCCAGGGCCGCGACCCACCGGGCAAAACGCTCATCCTTGCCCCGGGTGCAGTGGTGGTGGAAGGCCCGCAGGCAGGACACCGCCCGCAGGTAGTCGCCGCACGGCAGGCGAAGCCCGCCCGGGATGATCACGGGATGGGTCTCCTGCGCGTTTTTCAGCAACGACTCGAGCTGGGCGAAGACCTCCTTCGGGATGTCATGCCCGGGCGCCTTGCGCAACTGGAACGGGGAAAACCGGTAGGTCTCGAAGTAAAAACGCTCCCACTGGGTCGGGGCGTCGAACAGGTCGCCCACCCCCTGGGAGACGCAGATCCGGCGCAGCAGGTCCTTCCACTCGTTGAGGCGGCGCCGCCGCTCCTGCTCCACGTGGGCGGGGTTCTTCTTCGCGGTGCTCTTCTTCTTACGGTCGTTCTTGGCCATGGTGTCTGTCATCCAGGGATCGGTGTTGGGGACATTTGTAACGCAGACGGCGACGGGCGTTCAACGGAACGAAGGCGCGACGGCGGGGGCCCGGGAACGACGGAACTGGAGGGGGCGGCGGAGTTGGCGCGGGCAGGGGTTTGGGAATCCACGGGCGACGCACAAACGCGTTGAGGGGGCGACGGTGGCCCCGGCGAAGAATCCGGAAGCGGCGCGGCGACGGAGCGGGAGCGGACGTGGAGTCGCGACCGGAGCCCGACCGGGAACCCGGCGGCGTGTCCCCCGGGCTGGGCGCATCGATGTTGAGCAGGTTGCGGATGTCCTCGGCGTTGCCTTCGCGGGTCTCCAGGGAGCTGCGGATCTGGCGGTTGATCTTCACGACCTCGATGAGGTCGCCGATGCCGCACTCCCGGAGGATCCCCTGGAACACGGGATCCAGGCACAGGTCCGTGGTCATGAAGGGCGCCAGCCGGTCGAGCCTGAAATAGCTCTTCTCATAGTTTCCCACCTTCAGCCGCTCGTTGAACCGGTCGCCCTCGGGGGTGCCCGACTGGGTCACGAACAGGAACGTGCGCATGAGCACCGCCTCGCCGGCGTTCCCGCCGCCGTCGTTGACGACCTCGGCCACCACATAACCGAGGAGGCAATGATACATCTGCAGCTCGATGAGAAAGGCGCCGCCCCGCAGCGGCACGGTCTTCGGGCTCGTCATCGTGTCCCCGAGCAGGTGGTCCATCTCATCCTCGGCCAGGGGATCCAGGCGCTCGTTCATGCGCAGGCGGACGTGCTCCTGCACGTACACGGGCAGGCGCCGTTCGGGCTGGTCCTCCAGACCCGGGATCACCTTGGTGGAAAGTTCGGCGGGATAGACCTTCAGGGCCACCACGGACTGGACGAGGAGCCGGTATGAACGCCGCTTCTGCTGTCCCAACTGGAACACGCGATGCTCCGCAGGCATGGAGGAGATCTCGAAGTACTGGAACATCCTGGAGAGTTCCTTCGTCTGGGTCTCCCATTGGAGCCGCACCGGAAACACCATGCGTTTCATGTCCCCGCACAAGGCTCCGTAGTAGGACATCAAGGTCCATAGTTTCATCATGGGCGACATCACGTGAGCGTCCTTGTCGTCGACGAAACTCTTGAACGGCTCGAGCCGCTCGACCCAGCGGGCCGCGCGATCCTTGGTCGAGGTCAGACTGTAAATGTAGATTCCGCGCAGCGCGGCCTCGGCGCGGAGGAACTCACCCAGACCGATCAGTTTTTTACTGGGAGGCACGTGCACGACGTCCTTCTGGATCGTGTTCCGGAACAGGCTGTCGAGGCGCGAGAAGACCTCGGCAGGGATCTCGTGCCCGGCGGCCTTGCGCAGCTGGATCGGTGGCACCCGCGCGGCCTCGAAGTAGCTGCGCTCCGACTCGGTGAGGCTGCCGAACAGGTCGCCGGCCCCGCAGGCCTCGCACATGCGGCCCACCAGGTCCATCCATTCGTTGATGCGCCGCCGCCGCTCCTGCTGGGCGTGGGCGGGATTCTTCCTGGGGGTGGTTTTCTTCTTCTTGCGATCGTTTTTGGCCATGTCGCCTGCCATCCGGGGCGTCGTTGTCGGGTCTTTTTTAATGCAATCGGGGACTGGAGGTCAAGGGGGGAAAAGGGCGGGGGAGGGGGACCCGCGCCGGCTGCGCCGGGGCGGCGCAGTCCCAAAATGGGGAAAGGCATAAAGTGCTTGCGTTTTTCGACGGGGGTTGCACACTCGATTCCGGATGGGAGGAAGCGATCATGAAGTCATTGTTCCTGATATGTGCCTTTGTGGGGGCGATGCTCCCCGGCGGTGGGGCCGCGGCCCGGACGCCGATGAACATCGACCAGTGGACCAAGACCGGCGGCGGGAGCCTGACCATGGACCTGATCTCGTACACCGACGAGAACAACGTCCGCTCCAGCGGCAGGATCATGACCGCCAACCCGTGGGTCGGCCTGTTCGTGCTCCCTACCCTGGCGATCTCGGGCAGCCTGTATGTCCAGAGCCCGTTCGGCAACGACTTCTTCAACCAGCCCGACATGCTCGGCTTCACCGCCGGCGCGCGCTACTACAAGCAACTGTATCACTTCTACGGCTACATCGGTGCCGAGCTCGGCATGCTGAGCTTTTCGCGCACGGGTGACGACGTCAACGCGAAGATCCACGCCAGCACCCTCAACGAGGACACCGAGGGCTTCATGGTGTCGGTGCCCGCGGGCCTGCTGCTGCCCCTGAGCCGGTCGCTGGCCATCGATCTGGGCGTGCGCGTCCACTCCATCTGGCTCTCCGGCGGCGCCCGCTGGGTCGAGAGTTCCATCGGTTATCTGGGGATCTTTCTGAGTTTTTGACGGGGCGGCGGACGGGTAGAGGAAAGCGTCTGAAATCCGGACAGGGGATGGTCCCAGGGCTTTGGGTCATTTCTTTCTTTTGATGTGATCCACGGGTTGGGCGACCGGGGGCCGGTCGCTCCAACCCGGGGCTAGAATCGGTCAACCGCCCGTTGCGGGCGGTACAATGGATTTCCGATGAAATCCGAATCCCTGCCCTGCCGCCCCCTCAATTCGGGACGCAGCGGTAGTTGTCCGCGGGGGGCGCGGTGAAGGCGGTGCCCACGTCCCCGCCCTCGGTGCCGGCGGCGTTCTCGTAGCCCACCGTGGCGCTCCAGGTGGTGCCCAGCCAGTTGGCGCGGTCGTAGATGACCTCGAAGGCGTTGGTGGTCTCGTACAGGCGGATCTGGAAGGAGCCCCTGGCCGAGGTGCCCGAACCGAGGGTGCGCATCTGGTGCCATTCGAGCACGAACACGCGGTTGGGGGCGGTCCCGAGGGTCTGGGTGAGCAGCCGCGCCTCGGGCCAGGTGGCCTGGTCGTACACCAGGTCGTCCCAGAAGATGAAGATCGCGGCGTTGGGGGCCACCCCGTCGGGGAGCGCGCCGTTGCTGTAGTTGTTGGTGCCCGGATCGGCGCCGAAGGAGGCCCAGCCGTTGGAGCACAGGTAGCCGCCGGTGTAGTTCATGCCGTAGTAGCGGAAGGTGAACGGGAGGGTGAAGGCGTAGCGGTTGTCGTCGTCGTAGGTGTTGGCCGTGAGGACGGTGCCCGTGGAGCGGATGGTCGTGTAGGTCGGGGAGAGCGCCGAGCAGGTGTAGGCGCCTGCGGGGGCCTGGCAGGAGCCGCCCAGGCAGGTCTGGCCCAGGGCGGCGCAGTCGGTGCCGTTGACGAAGGCGTAGCAGCCGTAGGCGTCCTGGACGCAGGACTGCGTGACGTCGCCCAGGCAGCGCGTCTGGCCGGCCGAGCAGGCGTTGTTGCACACGCAGGTGCTGCCCGAGCACGAGCGGCCCGTCGCGGCGCAGTTGGTGCCGTCGACCCAGTCGAGGCAGCCGCTGGCCACGGTCTGGCAGGTCTGGATCACGTCGCCCAGGCAGCGCACCGCGCCCGAGGCGCAGGTGTTGGTGCACGTGTTCACGCACTGGGCCGAGCCCGAGGAGGTGTCGCACAACTGGGACGAGGCGGCGCAGTCCTGCACGGTGGTCCACACCAGGCAGCCCGAGCCGCTGGTGGTGCACGACTGGCGCACGGTGCCCAGGCAGCGGGTGCTGCCGGAGGTGCACTCGTTGACGCAGGAGCAGGCGCCGCCGGAGCACACCTGGCCCAGGGTCGCACAGTCGGTGCCGTCGACCCAGATCCGGCAGCCGTCGCCGTCGGCGCCGCAGGTCTGCACGGTGGTGCCGCTGCACTGCGGGGGGGCGCCCGCGTCGCACTCATGGGTGCAGGGATCGGTGCAGGCGGCGCCGGCCCCGGTGCCCGTGCAGACCCAGTTGGTCAGCGCGCAGTCCTGCATGTCCTTCCACTGGGTGCAGCCGTTCTCGCCGGTCTGGCAGCGCTGCAGCATGTTCACCGTGCAGCGTTTGTCGTCGAGGGTGCAGGCGTCCGAGCAGGAGTCCGCGCAGCCGGCCGTGCCCGAGGAGTCGTCGCACACCTGGGAGGTGGTGGTGCAGTCGGTGGTGGCCTCCCAGATCCGGCAGGACTGGGCGTCGTTGGCGCAGGTCTCCAGGGTGTTGCCCGCGCACCGGGTGAGGCCCAGGGTCTCGCACGCGTGGTTGCATTCCGCGCGGCAGAAGCCGGTGTTGTACTCGCAGGAGGTCGTGCAGCCGAGGCTGCCGGAGGCGAAGCCCAGGGACACGCAGGTGGCGCCGCCCAGGTCGCCGCCGTCGCACTCCTCGGCGCCTTCGATCTCGCCGTTGCCGCAGCCTTCGGTCGTGCAGTCGGCCGGGCAGGATTCAGCGCTCTCGGTCGACGCGCACACGCCGTCGCCGCAGGAGGCGCTGCCGCTGCCCTTGGCGCACTGGAAAAGGGTCAGGGAGAGAAGAACAAGGAGGGAAAGGGTCGCGTATTTCTTCATGGATATCATGGCACCACCTGAAGCTCCGGAAGTATACCCCAAATCGCCCGGTTGGCGAACAAAAGTTCTGGTTCCGGCGCATTCCGCAGGTTTTGTGAAAAGATAAACAGTTCAGACTTGCACACCGGATCGGGTTCAAGTAGCGTGGGCGGGTCGCCGCTCCGGACGGACGCTCCGGAGCCCAAACAGGAGGTCCACATCCCATGCTCGTGTTCGTGATCAACTGCGGCTCTTCCTCGATCAAGTACCAACTGTTCGACATGCCCGAAAAGCGCGTGCTCGCCCGCGGCGTGCTCGAGCGCATCGGGGAGACCGGCTCGGCCGTCCTGACCCACCGCGCCGGCGACGGCAAGTGGAACTTCGAGGTCGACGCGCCCGATCACCGCGCCGGCCTGGACTTCATCCTCAGGACGCTCACCACCGGCGAGACCGGCGTGATCAAGGACCTGTCGGAGATCAAGGCGGTGGGCCACCGTGTGGTGCACGGCGGCGAGTCCATCCGCGAGGCCGTGGTGATCGACGCCGACGTCGAGGCCGTCATCGCGCGGTGCGCCGAGCTGGCGCCGGTGCACAACCCCCCCAACCTCATGGGCATCCGCACCGCCCGCGACGTGCTGCCCGCCTGCGTGCAGGTCGCCGTCTTCGACACGGCCTTCCACCACACGCTGCCCAAGAAGGCCTACCTCTACGCCCTGCCCCTGGAGTTGTACGAGCAGCACGGCATCCGCAAGTACGGCTTCCACGGCACCTCCCACGAGTACGTCGCCGTCGAGGCCGCCGCGCGCCTGGGCCGGCCGCTGTCGGCGTGCAACCTGATCACCTGCCACCTGGGCAACGGCTGCTCCATGACCGCCATCGAGGGCGGCCGCTCCGTGGACACCTCCATGGGCATGACCCCCCTGCAGGGCCTGATGATGGGCACCCGCAGCGGCGATCTCGATCCGGCGGTGCTGGTGCACCTGCTGCGCAACGGCTGGGTCGCCGACGCGGCCGAGCTGGACCGCCTGCTCAACCGCAAATCAGGGCTGGCCGGCATTTCCGGGATCGGCAACGACATGCGCACCCTCGAGGAGAACATGGACGCCAACCCGCGGGCCCTGCTGGCCGTGGAGATGTTCTGCCACCGCGTGCGCTTCTACCTGGGCGGCTACCTGGCCCTGCTGGGCACCTGCGACGCGATCGTCTTCACCGGCGGCATCGGCGAGAACGACCACATCGCCCGCGCGGTGGTGCTGTCGGGCCTCGAAGCCCTGGGCATCACCCTCGACGCCGACGTCAACGAGGCCATGATCCGCGGCCGGACCGGCGCGATCACCACCCCCGACAGCCGCATCCCGGCCTTCGTCATCCCCACCGACGAGGAGGGCATGATCGCCTCCCGCACGTACGATCTGGCGAAATAATCAGGGTTTCTTGATGTGGACGCGGGGACCGGCGTTCTCCGTCAACTCGACGAACGACAGGAACACGCGACCCTCGTGCACGAGGAGGTGCGGGTCCTCGGAGTCGGAGGTGAACGCGTCCTCGAGGCCGGTGCCGACGAGCTCCCAGGCCTCGGAGTCGGGCAGCCAGCGCACCACGCGCACGTGCCAGCGCCAGTCGGGGCCGTCGGACTCGCGGGCCAGGTAGGCCAGCCACAGGGCGCTCCCGACATGGAGCAGGTGGGGTGACCGCGCGCGGTGATCCAGGCTCACCAGAGCCTGGTCTCCGAGGGGGATGAAGTGTTCGGTCAGGCCGTCATAGCACTTCACGTACAGGTCATGCTCCTGGACCATGGGATCGCCGGAGACGTTCTCGGTCCAGGCCGCGCAGAAGGAGTGGAATCCATAGCCGTCCGAGGAGGCCAGGCTGAGGTCCTCGCCCCCGCCGTCGTGGAGGGGGTCCTCGTCCAGCGCCGGGCTTTCACCCCAGCCCGAGCTCCACGGCTCCAGCACCCGGTGCTCGGAGACCCGGTCCGGGAGCTCCCCCGCGCTGCGGGCCACGGCGAAGATCCGCCGGTGGTCGCTGGTCTGGTTCCACCACGCCATGGCCGGACGGCCCGTGGCGTTGTGGGCCAGCTGGCGCGGATCGCCGGTGAGGGAGGGGTACGCCTGCCACGCAGCGCCGTCCCACCAGGCGTAGTCCACCGCATCCGGGCACAGCCACCCGCCCGCCGAGAGCACGTGGAGCCGACCCAGCGGATCGGCCTGGAGATCCAGAAACGTCGTCGTGCCGCACTCGGTGGTCAGCGGCGCGTCGCCGAAGGGGAGCCAGGTCATCGAGGCGGTG
>PHBF01000137.1 GCA_002841905.1 Deltaproteobacteria bacterium HGW-Deltaproteobacteria-17 | reverse complement strand
TTCCGATCTCTTGACATAGGAGGTGACGAACAGGAGCGCGAAGGAGAGGAATCCGAGGATCGAAAGGACGACGAGGAAGGTGCTGCCCTGGGTTTGCGACAACAGATCATTCATTGCACGGGATCCTTGTCGGTCGCCTCCAGTTCCTTGAGCAGCGTCAATCCGCCCTCGGAGCTGGCGATCAGATAGTCACGATCCCGCAGGCGGACCAGATAGAGGGCGCGGCGCGGCTCCAGCGGACAGACCGAGCGCACCGTCATTTCGCCGGGGGTCGCGCGGGACCACTTCGAGAGCCACTGCCGGCCGTACCGGGCCACGACGATGAGCAGGCCGATCAGCACCAGCAGGACCACCAGGGCACGCCAGGCGGCGCCGCCGATGTCGGTCCCTTCAGGTGATGCCTGTTGAAGCAGCGTCCAGCCGGTCATCATGTCGTGGGTTCAGGGGGGAGTTCGTTCGGATCGACCTGCGGCAGGGGTTCGGTGTGATCCTGGTTCTGCATCACGCGGTCGATCATGATCAGATAGAGATTGCAGGAGCGGTTGGCCGGATCCAGCTGGAGCACGGACTCGAAGTACCGCCGGGCGTTCATCATCTGCCCGCGGGAGAAGGCGATGACGCCCTTCTGGATGATCGCGGGCACGTATTTGGCGTTCTGGTTGGTGACCAGCTCGAGCTCGGCGAGGGACTCCTCGAGCTTGCCCATCTCGCGCAGGACCTCGGCGAGCCGGGTCCGCAGATCGATGAAGGTCGGCGCGAGCGCCAGGGCCTGCCTGAGCTCGCGGGCGCTGTCGTCGAACATCTGGATTTCCTTGTAGGCCGCGGCCAGATCCGCGTGCATGTTGGCGAGCTTGCCGCGGACGAAGGGATCCAGCGAGCTGGGCTGGTTCATCGAGTGCGTCAGCGCCCGGGAGTAGACCTTGCGCGCCTCGTCATACTTGCCGAGATCGTTGTACGTGACGGACAGGTTCAGCGCCGCATCGGTATAGCCGGGGTTGATGATCAACGCCTTCTCGAAGTGGGACTGGGCCGTGTCCATCTCTCCCCGGTGGTGGTAGATCACGCCGAGCATGTTGTGCACGTCGGCCATGCCTTCCTTCTGCTCGAGCGCCTTGAGCAGCAGCTCGAGCGCCTTGTCGTATTCCCCGTTGGTGTAGGCATCCCGCCCCTGGGCCACGATTTTACGAATATCTTCACTCACCGGATCGACTCCTTTGGCAAACAGACCTCGGTCTGCGCGTCCGTCAGGGCTTGGCTTTCAGTTTCAACTCGGCTTTTGCCAGAAGCTTGGCGGCCTCGGCAGCCTGCGGGCGTTTCGGGTAATGTACAATGATTTTCCTGCAGAGATCAACAGCTTTTTTGGTCTCATCCAGTTGCAGGTAGGCGTTGACCAGGATCAATGCCGCCTCGGGGACGCGCGGAGAGTCGGGATACTCCGTGAGGATGAACTCCATCCGGTTGCGGACGGCCTTGGGTTTGTGCTTTTTCTGGTAGAAGTCCGCGGCATAGAACTCGTGTTTGACGAGCATCTCCCGGGTCCGCGCGTAGTATTTCTTCACGCGGGCGAGGTACGGGCTCTCGGGATAGCGCCCCATGAACATCTGAAATATCATGTAGGCGGCTTTGGTGTGTGCCAGATCGCGCTGCTGCGCCGGCGGAAAGAGGAAGAAGTCCCCGGGGCCCAGCCGGTAGTTGCAGTAACCGATCCACCAGGTGGTCATGCCCGAGGTCACGGCTTCATGGAAAGGATGATCCTTCTCGAAGTCGCGGTAGGCCGTGGCGGCCGTGATGAAGTTGCCTTCCTTGCGGTGGGTCTCCGCGATCTTCAACTCCGAGAGCACCGCGTACTGGGACAGGGGATACAGGCTGCGGACCTTCGCGAAGACCCCGCGGGCGTCCTCGGCGTAGTCCTTCTTCAGGCGCTTCTGCCCGAATTCATAGAGAAGTTTGGGGTCTTTCAGCGCCTTGGGCGGGATCGTGCCGCTCCCGGAGACGGTGCAGCCGGCAAAGAATAAAACCCAGCAGCTGAGAGCTGTGAAACGGACCATGCTACCTCACACTTTCTTCGGGGGCCCGGAGGGCATCCACCAATTGCGCCAGGATGGAATCGGCGACGGGCAGCCCCGGACGTGTCAAACCGACACGACCCCCGGTTTGCCATAAAAGGCCCTTTGTGCGCAAGTCACAAATGCAATCCTCCCGGAGCCGCCCATGGAGTCGTCCCAGGTCGAAGCCCCGCAGGAGGCGAGTTCCTGTGAGCAGTGTTTCAATATCTTCGCCGCCATCATCGACGGTGTCCGATGCCGCGGCCCAGGGGGACGGTCCCTCCTGCGGCCACAGGCAACCCTCCACGCGGCGCCGGTATTCCGCGGGATCGGCGGGCTCGGTCCATCGCCAGCGCCGCCATCGCGAGACCGCCGCCGGGCCGATGCCCAGATAATCCGCGCCCTCCCAGATCCGGAGGTTGTGGCGACACTCCCTTCCGGGGCGCGCCCAGTTGGAGATCTCGTACTGTTCGTATCCGGCACTTTCCAGGCGGTCCTGTATGGTCCGGTACAGTTCCAGCCAGACGTCGTCCTCGGGGAAGAGATACCGTCCGGCGGCGTAGTCACGTCCCAGGGGGGTCTCCGGCTCCAGCGTGAGTCCATAGCAGGAGACGTGCTCCGGAGAGAGGGCGATCAGTTCCGCGAGATCCCGTGCAAGCTCGGCTTGTCCCTGCTCCGGCAGCGCGAACATCAGATCCAGGTTCAGGTTCGTGACGCCGGCGTCCCGCAGGTGCCCCACCGCCTCGATGGCCCGCTGCGGCGTATGGCGGCGTCCCAGCGGCCCCGCACAGGCAAAGGACTGCACCCCGAGGCTGAACCGGTTCACGCCGGCGTCGAGCAGGGCGTGGATCCAGGCGGGGGAGACGTCCTCGGGGTTGGCCTCGGTCGAGATCTCGGCGTCGTCGTCGAACGCGAAGAGCTCGCGGGCGGTGCGCAGGATCCCGGCGATCAACACCGGTGGGACGCAGGAGGGGGTGCCGCCGCCGAAGAAGACCGTGTCCACCGGCCGGGAGCGCATGTCCGCCGGCAGCGCCCGCAGGGCACGGGTCATGGCGGAAAACGTCGCCTCCGGATCCTGGATGAACGTTTCAGGGGCGGTAGTCCCGGCCGAAGTCGCCGTGACGTTCGGCAGCAGCACCCGCGGGAAATCGCAGTAGGTGCAGATCCGCACGCAGAAGGGAATATGGACATACAGGGAAAATCCCAAATCAGAACCCCCGATGGACTATTGCAGAAATGACGTCGTGCGGGAAGGAAGATCTACTTGGTCGCGGAGGTGCAGGAGTCGTCGTTGTTGCGGTCGGAGGCCTTGTAGCGGCCCAGGCACAGATCCGCCTCGGTCAGGAAGTTGCGGCATTCGCAGATGCCCTTGCCGTCGAGGGCGCCCGTCTCGGAGCCCATGCGGATGCAGACGAAGCCGCTGTCGCAGTGCTCAGGCTTCTCGCCGCCCGAGCATTCGCTGTCGCTGCCGCACTTCTGGGAGCAGTACTGGACGGTCTGGGAAACCTCGGTGTCTCCTTCGAGCACCATGCGGCTCTGAAGCACGCACAGGCGCTGGAGGCACTCGGGGGCCTCGGCGTTGATGGCTTTGACGCCGTCGCCGCCGGTGGCGGGATCAAATCCCACGACACAATAGCGGCCGAGATCCGTCTGTTCACAACCGAACGAGAAAAGGGTCAGCAGGGAAAGAGCGGCGATCAAGGTCATCACGGTACGTTTCATGGAACCCTCCGGAAAAACGGGTGAAATCGGCTCGCCGCCGGCAACCGGGGGCGCGAGTCCTCGTAAGTGTATGATGAAGCGGTCTGGAGTCAATGAAAAAGTGAGGTCCGGTGGTTTTTTCCGTCAACCCGGGCGCGCCCGGGGCGACAATGAAGGCATGACCGATGAAGAACGTTTTGCCAGGCTGCTTTTACATTATGGAAACCTCAAGGATCGGCGGGGATTCACCCGTGATTGTTTGTTCGGCGACATCCCGGCCCGCGCGGTCCTGGAAGATCCCGTCCTGCGCGCGCACTACGGCGTCGTGGTGTCTCCCGCCGCCAGGGAGCGGGCCGAACACGACTGGCGGCGCGCGCGAACCCTCGGACTGAGGTTGCTCACGCCCGGGGATCCCGGGTGGTTCCTGCCCCCGCCCGGCGCGGGGTTCAGCCCGCCGGGCGTCCTGTTCGCCCGTGGGCGCCTCGACGACGTGCTTCCCCCGAAGCTGGTCTGCATCGTCGGGAGCCGCGCGGCCTCACGCTGGGCGACGGACCTCGCGCGCGACTGTGGGTCGTGGCTGGCCGCGGACGGGTGGGTGATCGTCTCCGGCGGGGCGCTGGGCGTGGACGGCGCTGCCCATGAAGGGGCCCTGGAGGCCTCAGGACGCACGTGGGTGTTCCTGGGCTCCGGGGTCCTGGCCCCTTATCCGGCCCGCCACGCCGGCCTCTTCGATCGCGTGGCGGCCAGTGAGGGCTGTTTGTTCTCGGCAAATCATTTATATGGTAAGCCGGACAAGGCATTCTTTGTTCAGCGCAATGCGTTCATGGCGGCCTGCGCCTGCGCGGTCGTGGTGGTGGAGGCCTCCTCGGTGTCGGGCTCCCTGCACACGGCCCGCTTCGCCCTGCGATGGAGAAAGCCCGTCCTGGCACAGCCGGGGAGCGCCGGCTGCAACCGGATCCTGCTCGAGGGGGCGGTCCCGTTCCGGGATCCCCAAGAGCTCGTCGAGGGGCTCGCCCGGAGGGGAGGTCCTGGGGGCGGGACCTTGGGCGAGAATAAAAACCCCTTGTCTGGCGCGCTTTTTCCCGAGGAAATTGCCGCCCGGACAGGAAACACCTTGACAGAGGTCTTTCAACAGTTGCAGATTGGCGAGCTGAACGGGGAGGTCCTCCGTCTTCCGGGGGGCCGTTACCTGAACTTGCGTTATCCGGAGTGAACATGTCGAAACCGGTCATCATTGTGGAATCTCCCACCAAGGCAAAGAGCATCACCAAATACCTCGCGTCGCGCTACATCGTGCTGGCCTCCCGCGGCCACGTGAGGGACCTGCCGAAGAACGAGATGGGAGTGGACATCGAGAAGAACTTCGAGCCCAAGTACCGGGTGCTCTCGGAGAAGAAGGACGTCATCGCCTCGATCAAAAAGGCGGTCGCCACGGCCGAGGCCGTCTACCTGGCTCCCGACCCCGATCGCGAGGGGGAGGCCATCGCCTGGCACATCTACGAGATCATCAAGGGAGAGAACGACAACATCTCCCGCGTGCTCTTCAACGAGATCACCCCCCGTGGGGTCGAGGCCGGCCTGGCCCATCCGCGGCCGCTGGACCAGAAATTGTTCGAAGCCCAGCAGGCCCGCCGCGTGCTGGACC
Organism: Deltaproteobacteria bacterium HGW-Deltaproteobacteria-17; assembly: GCA_002841905.1. Taxonomy (GTDB): domain Bacteria; phylum Myxococcota_A; class Polyangia; order HGW-17; family HGW-17; genus HGW-17. Next base: position 1,784 of record PHBF01000137.1, on the reverse strand, counting down.
GCCTGGTCGGCTACGAACTGAGCCCGCTGCTGTGGAAGAAGGTCGGTCGGGGGTTGTCGGCCGGTCGCGTGCAGTCCGTCGCCGTGCGGCTGGTCGTGGAGCGGGAGCGGGAGATCCAGCGCTTCGTGCCGCAGGAATACTGGAACCTCTCGGTGCTGCTCGAGACCGCCAAGAAGGAGCGCTTCACGGCCGTGCTGTCCCGCATCGACGGGAAGAAGGCGACGGTCCGTGACGAGGAGACCGCCCGGGGTCTGTGCGACGAGCTCGACGGCGAGTACCGCGTCGCCACGGTGACGCAGAAGGTCCAGAAGAAGTTCCCGGCGCCGCCGTTCATCACCTCCACCCTGCAGCAGGAGGCCTCCCGGCGGTACCATTTCCCCGCCCAGAAGACCATGAGCCTCGCCCAGAAGCTCTACGAGGGCATCGAACTGGGCAAGAACAAGGAACTGACCGGTCTCATCACCTACATGCGTACCGACTCCACCCGCCTGTCCGAGGACTCTCTGACGGAGGCCCGTGAGTACATCGGTCAGCGCTTCGGGGGCGACTTCCTGCCGGCCAAGGCCAACGTCTACAAGACCAAGTCCACGGCCCAGGACGCCCACGAGGCCATCCGTCCCACCGACGTGTCCCGCACGCCCGAGCAGGTGGAGCAACTGATCCTCAGCTCCAACACCAACCGCACCGACGCCCGCAACCTGGCGCGCCTGTACGAGGTCATCTGGAAGCGCTTCGTCGCCTCCCAGATGAACCCCGCCATCTTCGACGCCACGGTGGTCGAGATCGAGCGCGGCCGCCTGACGCTCCGGTCCTCGGGCTCGGTCCAGCGCTTCGCCGGCTTCACGGTGCTCTACGAGGAGAACCGTGAGAAGGAGGCCGAGAAGGCCCCCGCCGGGGAGGACACGCCCGACCCCGAAGGCGACAACCAGCTGCCGGATCTCAAGGTCGACGAGCGCCCCGGGCTGGTCACGGTCAACCGGGAGCAGCGCTTCACCCAGCCGCCGCCCCGCTTCTCCGAGGCCACGCTCATCCGCGAGCTCGAGGAGAAGGGCATCGGCCGCCCGTCCACGTACGCCACGATCATGACCACGATCGCCAACCGCAAGTACATCGAGCGCAGCGCGGGCCGCTTCGTCCCCACGGAGCTGGGCGAGATCGTCACGGACCTGCTGGTGACGGCGTTCCCGGAGGTCGTCAACGTCGAGTTCACGGCGGGCATGGAGAAGAACCTCGACGGCGTCGAGGAGGACCAGATCCAGTGGCGCAAGCTCATCGGCGACTTCTACACGACCTTCCACCCGGTGGTCGTGTCCGCCGAGCGCGACCTGCCCAACATCCGTTCGAAGATCGAGCCCACCGACATCCCCTGCGAGAAGTGCGGCGGGAACATGGTCATCCGCTGGGGCTCCAACGGCAGCTTCCTGGCCTGCTCGAACTATCCGGACTGCAAGAACACCCGCGAGTACCGCAAGGAGGCCAACGGCAAGGTCTCCGTGGTCGAGCCCGAGAAGCGCGACGAGAAATGCCCGCTTTGCGCGTCCGGCATGATCGTCCGGCAGAGCAAGTTCGGACCGTTCCTGGGCTGCAGCCGCTACCCCGAATGCAAGGGCACGCTGCCCCTGACGCTGCCCTACAAGTGCCCCAAGCCGGACTGCACGGGCATGCTCGTGGAGAAGCGCGGCAAGAAGGGCAAGGTCTTCTTCGGGTGCTCCAACTACGGCACGGAGACCCCCTGCGACTTCGTCACCTGGGATCGGCCGATGAAGGAAAGCTGCCCGCAGTGC
>PHBF01000136.1 GCA_002841905.1 Deltaproteobacteria bacterium HGW-Deltaproteobacteria-17 | reverse complement strand
GACGGTCGGGGACGACCGTCTTACGGTCGAAGACGACCGTCCGGCGTTCGGGGACGAACGCCATCTTTAGGGGACGACCGTCATGGGGACGACCGTCATGGGTCCCTTTCAGCCGTGGTCAAGTCCAAGGATCCTCTCCAGAAGTTCAAGTCCAACTTACCTGCGAAGCGGGTTGACCGAAGCTAGCCCAGGGTAGCTTGGCTACCCTGGGAACACATCAAAAGAAAGAAATGACCCAAAGCCCTTGTTCCGCACCATGCAAGGGTTTCAGACGGAATCAGTGGACCTGGCCACCGCTGAAAAGATGGATGCCCAGCGGGGAGAACGTGTAGCAGTCCCGCTCGTCGAAGTAGCCGCACCGGAAGTGCCTCAGGAGGATCCCGGTCCGCACCGAGAGCATGAACGTGTACAGGAAGACCTGCGTGGCGGCGTGCCGCTCCCGCCTGGCGTGGGGCTTGTAGTCCCACACCTCGACGGCGCCGCCCTTCTCCCGCACGAGGTCGATGTGGCCCGTCAGCGGTCCGGATCCCCCGAACACCTCCGCAAAGTCTTCGAGCTCCCGGGCCTCGAGCCAGACGGGCACCTCCACCCCCACGGTGAAGGGATCACGGGTCAGGAAGTGGTACTGGCAGTTCTCGTGGCGGGCCTTGAACTCGGTCACGCCAAAGGAGTCCGCCGTCAGTTTGCACATCTCGTGCCGCTCCTCGTGGTGAAGGACCGCCGTGGCATGACCGGGGAAGGAGGAGCAGCGGAGCCCGTCCTGGAAGAACAGGTGGTTGGGACAGTGGTCCACGACCTGGCGCACGTACCGGGCCAGCAGCGGGTGCACGCTCCGGAGTCGCTCGGTGTCGAAGCGGAGCCGGTAGATCTGCTGGTGATCAAAGGAACGGCACACCAGGCGTTTTTCCCTGGCGGGCTTCCCCGGAAAGAACCACCCCGCGTGCCGCAGGTCGAAGTCCAGGGGCGTGGAGACGGCATCCCCGCCGGTGACGGCCGCAAACGTGGGTGGGGCGCAGGTCATCGGCGGTGGCCAGAAGGCGGCCTTGAGGATGGATCGGACCGTCTCGGTCCTGCGCCCGGGGACGAACAGGGCGTGAAGCTCCCTGGCCCGCTCCAGTTCGGGGATCCCGCGCCACAGGTCCGGCCTGACGGGCTGCAGCGTGTGCGCCAGCATCATCAACCGCAGCTCGCCGGTGATGAAGTCCATGTTCCTGTGCGGAAACAGCCCGTGTACCGGGAGCAGGAAGAGCATCTCGCCTTCATGATCGGGGGTCCGCAACGAGGTCGCCAGGGTGGTCAGATCCATGGCGGGAAGATGGCACCCCCGGCGCACGATGGCAATGGGAAATCCCTTCCCGCCACGACTCAGCTTGTCTGACCGCATGATTTTTTCTATTGTTCCCGAGCGAAAAGAGGTCATCCGTGAGAACAGACCCGCCGGAGAAGCAGAACGTCGACACAAAAAAGCCATCCGGAGGTGCCCGGTCCGATGGGACCATCCAGGCCCATGGCGCGGTGTCCAGTCCCCCTCCGGCTCCCGTCCGGGTCGGCGGGGCGTCCGGTGAATCCGGCGACGGACCGGGGGAAACGCCCGGGGACGTCCCTTCGCAGGAGGGGAAGGCTCCGCGCTACACGGTCCAGCGGGAGCTGGGCCGGGGCGGCATGGGGCGGGTGCTGCTGGTCAACGACGGACTTCTGGAGCGGGAGGTGGCCCTCAAGGAGCTGGTCACCGCCGGCGGGAAGCGCCCCGGGAGCGCGCTCGTGGAGCGGTTCCTGCGGGAGGCGCGGCTCTCGAGCCGGCTGGGGCATCCCTCGATCATCCCGGTCCATGATCTGGGGTGCCACCCGGACGGCAGCCACTACTACACGATGCGCTTCATCGAGGGACAGGGCTTCGACGCCGCCCTGAAGGCCTGCACCACCCTGCAGCAGAGGCTGCACTTCCTTCCCAACTTCCGCGACGTGTGCAACGCGCTGGCGTTCGCCCACAGCCGCAGCATCATCCACCGGGACCTCAAGCCGGGCAACATCATCATCGGTGCCTACGGCGAGACGGTGGTGGTGGACTGGGGGCTGGCCAAGATCCTGGGGGAGGGCTCCCCCGGCGTTGCGGAGGCGGAGGCCTTCAAACCGCCGGAACGCGAAAGGGGTCCACGGAAGGGAGGATCGCCGATGCATACGCGTGCCGGCAGCATCCTGGGCACGCCGGCCTACATGTCCCCCGAGCAGACCCTCGGCAGGCACGACGTCATCGACGCCCGGAGCGATCAGTACAGCCTGGGCGCGATCCTGTACGAGATCCTGACGGGCCGTCCACCGCACCTGGCCGACACGGTCCAGTCCATGTTGCTCAAGGTCGTGTCCGAGCCGATCACGCCCGTGTCCGAGCTCGTTCCGCAGGCCCCCCGGGAGTTGTGCGTCATCGCCCAGAAGGCCCTGTCGAAGGATCCGCAGGACCGCTATGCATCCACCAAGGAGATGGCGGCGGAGCTCTCCGCCTATCTCTCGGGCGAGAAGGTCGCCTCCTACAACTACACGCCCCGGGAGCTCCTGCTGCGGTTTCTGCGGAGGCATCGGGTGGCCGTGGGCGCAGGCATCCTGGTGGTTTTGTCGCTGGTGGCCACGCTGGTGTTCATGTCCTGGGCCTACCGGCGGGAGTCGGTCGCGCGCCGGGCCGCCACCCTCGCCCAGCGGAAGGAGGCGCAGGAGCGGCAGAAGGCGCAGGACGCGGAGACCCTGGCCGTGACCCAGAAGCGGCGCGCCGAGGACGCGCTGGAGCAGAACCGGGCCGAGCAGCGCCAGTCGCACTACAACCTGGCGGAGGCGACCCTGGAGCGGGCCCGGCTCATGTCTGAGATGAGGCGCTACCAGGAGGCCCTCGTGCTGGGGGCGGCCTCCCGCCTGCACAACCCGGCGCATCCGGGGTCACCCTGGCACGTCGCGGACTATGGGGAGGCACATCCCCGCGCGCTCCATCTGCTTTCCCGCGCCGACGCCGTGGTGCTCCTGGCGCATGCCTCCACGGCGGTGTCCCTGCAGAACGTGTACCGCCCCAAAGGCACCATGGCCTTCCACGGCATGATGTCCGCGCGACACCACTGGCTGGAGTTGAGCCCGGAACGGAGATGGCTGGTCTTCGCGGACGGGACCTCGATGGTCACCCTCCATGATCTCAACGGTGGAAAGCCCACCGTGCTGGCCGGCGGGCACGCCGCGCCGGTGGACCTGGCCGCCTTCGGTGCCCGGGGGGACACGCTGCTCTCGGTGGACCGGGAGGGCCGCGCCGTTCTGTGGAGGCCGGGCTCCGGGGCCAGGCTCCGCTCCCTGGAGATGCCCGCCCGCGTCGAGGGCTTCTCCCTGCTGGCCCTGCCCGGTACGGCGGACTTCCTGTGGACCACCCTCCAGGGCGCGATCTGGCGCATCGATGCCATCAACGGCCGGTTCACCGAGGTGAAGCCTGCCGGCCCCGGGGAGTTTGATTCCGTGTGCATGCACCCCTCCGGACGCCAGGTCCTGAGCACCTACCGGGATGGGACCGTCAGACTCACGCGCCTGCCCGACGGCAACACCAGGCAGGTCCTGCAGTTGAAGTCGGGGGACAGTTACCACTGCGCGTTCCTGGACGCGGGGGCGCGGGTCCATTTCGTTGAATACCTCGGCACCGCCAGCTCGGAATGGGCGTTCGATCCGCTGGCCGGGACGCTGAAGCCGGTCTACCGGAGCACGCTGCCCTGGCTGCCCCTGGCCTTTTCGAGATCCCACCTGACCCAGCTGGGCTGGATCGCCTTCGCCCCCACCGATCTGGGGCTCTGGGACCCGGTCGCGGGGGCCACCCGGGAGATGGTGACTGGGCAGGACAGGCAGCTCGAGGGCATCCGCCAGGCGGACCCGGAGAACCTCCTCGCCGTGGACGCCCGGGGGCGGGTCATGCACTGGAAGACCCACCCCCCGCTTCGACAGGAATACGCGCCGCACCGCGGGCGGGTCCAGATCGTGCAACAGTCCCCCGACATGAAGCGGCTGGTGTCGGCCTCCTGGGACAGGACCGTGATGCTCCATGATGGGGCCGGGGGCCCGGGCTCCGTGCTGGGCACCGACTTCAACCACACGGTGTGGAGCGTGGACTGGTCCCCGGACGGCCGGTTCGTGGCGGCGATCGACAGCCACGGGGCCCTGCGCGCGTACGACCCGTCGAGCCGGAGGCTCCTGTTCAGCCATGACTGTGCCGGCAGCCTGTTCCCCACGGTGGTGTTCTCGCCGGACTCCAGCCACCTCCACGTGCTCTCGGGCGCCTTCGCCTATCGTTTCGCCATGCCTTCGGGGGAGCTGGTCCACAAGGTGAAGGGCGGCCTGAGCAACACCAACGGTGGTCCCACGGCCCCCGATCGCCGGCGCGCGATCTTCAGGGAGGGGAACGAGATCGTCGAACTGGACTACCAGACGGGCCGGCGTCGGACGCTCCCCGTGACGGGCCTCAAGCCGGCTGAGCTTTTGAACTGCACGGCCCTCGAGGGGGAGGTCTTCGCGTGCCAGGACTATCGTTTCGCGATTCACGTGTACCGGACCCAAACCCTGGAGAAACTGTCCGTGCTTGTGGGGAACACCCAGGCGATGTCCTCGATCCGGCTGCATCCCAACGGCCGGTGGATCCTCACCTCCTGCGATGACAACTCCAGCCGTCTGTGGGATCTGGCGACGGGCCGCCCGATCTACAGTTTCATCAGCTCGACCGAGGCCCGTTCCAGCCTGGACTCCCAGTTCTTCCAGATCAGCCGGGACGGGGAAAGGATCTTCCTGAGCGAAGGCGCCCGCGTCTTCTCCGTCCCGCTGGATCCGACCCTGCGCGCCATGGCTCCCCAGGCGCTGATCCAGCAGGCCCAGGACAGATCGGGCCTGCGCCTGGAGGGCGTCACCCTGAAGCCCCTGTCGGCCGATTGACCGGCGGAAAGCGGACGTTGTCAGTGGAAGGGAACGGCGGGAAGGGGCTTGAAGGCGTGGGCGGCGCTCAGGGGGTGCCCGCGCACTCGCGGATGCGGCGCATCAGGGCCGGCATCTGGCGGGGCATGTGGAAGACCTGCGTGCAGCCGCAGTTGGAGGAGGTGCGGCACTCCTCCTCGGTGATGTCCCGGGAGAGGAAGAACACGGGCTTGTGGTGGAAGCGCCCGCTGCGGATGGCGCTGCACAGGGTGTGGGAGTCGCTCCACTGGGTCCGGGAGTCCATGATGATCACGTCGGGGTTCTCGACCTCGAGCTGGGAGACGAACCGCAGGCCGTTGTCCGCGCGCAGGATCTCGTAGCCCTGGCCCGACAGCGAGTGATCCAGCTCGGGCGTGCAGAGGGAGGGGTGTACCAAAAGGATCTTGGGTGCCATGTCTACTGGCCTTCCGTGTAGGGCTTGCTCTCGACGCCGGAGATGCCCAGGCGGGTGAGCTTGTCGATCTTGAGCTGGGCCTCGGTGAGCATGGTCTGGCCGTGCCGGGAGAGCTCGGCGCCGCGCTCGTACAGTTGGATGGATTTCTCCAGGCTCAGATCGCCGGTCTCGAGTTGTTCAAGGATTGTCGACAGTTCGGCCATGACTTCTTCGAAGGTGCTGGGCAGGGTGGATTCCTGGGTCGTCATGGACATGCCTCGCAGCGTACCACGGAAGGTGGCGCGCCTGCGACTTTCTAATGGATGTGGGGATCGAATGCAACGGGGAAATCCGGTTTTCAGCTTGTCCCGGGCGGGGTTGCGAACTACCATGGCCTGCGGTGCGCGGTGGACCGGACAACGTGGGGTCACCGGCGCGCCCAGGAGAGAAAGATCATGCCAGGCCGAAGACGCCCCGGAGCCCGTTCGGGAAGACCCGGAGAACGTGCGGGAAGACCCGGAGAACGTGCGGGAAGACCCGAAAACCGCCCCGACCAACCCGGGGTCGCCAAGTTGAAGTTTCCCGCCGCCGAGGCCTGCGCCGCCTGCGGTCGTCCCAAGTCGGCCTGCTTCTGCGGACAGATCGTCCCGGTGAAGAACCGGCTCGCGGTGGTGATCCTGGAGCACCCCCAGGAGACGCACAAGTGGATGAACTCCGCTTCACTGGCGGGGCAGTTGTTCGCCGACTGCACGGTGCGGGTGGGGCTGTCGTGGCGCAACCTCGAGGCCGCAACCGGCCGGCCCTGGAGGCCGTCGGAGTGGGCGGTGCTGGTGCTCAGGGGCGAGGGCGGCGGCGGCGACCGGCCGGTCACCGTGCGGACCCGGGAGCATCAGATCGTCGATCGTCCCGGCGAGATCCGGGGAATCATCGCCCTGGACGGCAACTGGCAGCAGGCCAAGACCCTGTGGTGGCGCAACCCCTGGCTGCTCAAGTGCCACACGGTGGAGTTGAACCCGGAGCTGTCCTCCCAGCGCGCCCAGGTCAAGAAGGCCGGCCTGTCCACCCTGGAGGCCGTCGGTTTCTGCCTGGCCCACCTCGAGAACTCCCCGCAGATCCTGGACACCACGTCCGAGCTCTACCGCCGCTGGATCGTCGAGCCCGCGCGGGCCGCGCACAAAACCGCGATGTCGACGCAGAAGGAGACCGACGCGAAGAAGCCGGGGGATCCAGACGGCCCCGTCCCACCCGTCTGATCCGTCGGACCTGTCTGAACCCCCCCAAAAAAACCGCTGGACAAATCCCTACGTCAGAAGTATGAAATAGGCAACCGACGTCGCCGCGTTCCCTGCGGCCGTCCGAAGGAGGCGCCTGCATGAAGTTTTCCACCCGTGTCCGATACGGCATGCGGGCCATGATCGAGCTGGCCCAGGACGGCGATGATCGCCCCGTGCCGCTGGCCGTGCTCGCCCAGCGGCAGAACCTGTCGATCAAATACCTGGAGAACCTGTTCCACGCCCTGCGCGACGCGGACCTCGTGCTGGCCTCCCGCGGCCCCCGCGGCGGCTACCGGCTGGCCAGGCCCGCCGACGGGATCACCGTGCTGGAGGTCATCTCGCAATTCACCGGCAAGACCAAACAGATCCTGCACCTCACCAATGCCAGCATGCGGGTCCTGCTCACCCCGACCCTGAGCGCCTCCTCCAGCATGATCCTGGAAAAGGCCGAGAGTGAGAGCGACGACTTCAGCAGTGAAGCTCTCAGGCGCTCCCTGAACGCCAGCCTCAGGTGGACCCCGACCCCCTTGGTCACCCCGACCCTGCGCTACAGCGAAACCCTGCAGGAGGAGGACGGCGCGCCCGACGCCCTGAACCG
>PHBF01000135.1 GCA_002841905.1 Deltaproteobacteria bacterium HGW-Deltaproteobacteria-17 | reverse complement strand
CCGCGCTGGCCGGCCAGCGCCTCGACGCCGATCCGGATCGCATCGAGGTCATCGTCGATCAGGGCGTGTACAAGAACGGCTTCGCCGTGGCCGTTCCCAACTCCGGCGGGGCGAAGGGCAACACGATCGCCGCGGCGCTGGGCGCCCTGATCCGGCGCCCGGATCTCGAGATGAAGATCCTGCAGGAGGCCACCCCGGCGATCGTGGCGCGCGCCCGGGAGCTGCTGGCGGAGAAGGCGGTGGTGATCGAGCCGGACCGCAGCCGCTCCCAACTGTACATCGACGTGACCGTGCATGCCGGCGGTCACCGGGCCCGTGCCGTGCTGGAGGGTTCCCACAAGAACGTCGTGCTGCTCCAGCACGACGACGAGGTGGTGCAGTCGTCGCCACGGGGCGGCGCCCCCGCCTCGATGCCGTACCGGGAGCAGCTCAAGAAGATGAACCTGATGGACTTCGTCGCCCTGGCCCAGCAGATCGACGAGGAGGACGAGGCCTTCCTGCGTGAGGGCATCTTCATGAACCTGAAGATCGCCAAGGTCGGCGAGACCTGCCAGAAGGTGGGCTTCTACCTCGCGGACCTGCGCGAGCGGGGTTTCCTGATCGACGACGTCTTCTCCTCGTCCAGGATCCTCACGGCCTCGGCGGCCGACGCCCGCATGGGTGGTGTGGCGCTGCCGGTGATGTCCTCGGGACAGAGCGGCAACCAGGGCATCGTGGCGATCCTGGTGCCGTACAACGTGGGGAAATATTTCCGCGTCGACGAGAAGACGATCCTGCAGTCCATCGCCCTGTCGCACCTGGTGAACTCGTATGTGAAGTGCTACACGGGCAGCCTCTCCCCGCTGTGCGGCTGCGCCATCGCCTCGGGCGTCGGCGCGGCGGTGGCCATCGTGTTCCAGCAGGTCGGCCCGGACCGGGAGCGCATGAAGCTGGCGGTGAACAACCTGATCAGCGATCTGGGCGGCATGCTCTGCGACGGCGCCAAGAGCGGCTGCGCGCTCAAGGTCGCCAGCTCCACGGATTCAGCCATCCTCGCCGCCTACATGGCCATCCACCACCACGGCATCAACGAGTCCGAGGGCTTCGTGGGCCGCACGGCCGAGGAGACCATCTGGAACCTGAGCACCATCGGCCGCACGGGCATGGCCCTGGCCGACGACACGATGCTGCGGATCATGGAGGACAAGCTCCGCTCCTAGGGAAAACCGACCCGCACCCAGGCCTATTCGCTGCCGTCGTCGTCGCCACCTTTGCTCTCGTACATGCGCCGCGTCTGCTCGGCCAGGTCCTTTTTCTTCAACTCGTCGAGCCGCTTGACCTCGTCGGGTGGAGCCAGCTTGCGTGCATAGCGCAAAAACTGCACCTCATGGTCATACTTGTGCCTCACCACCACGGTGGTGCCGGGCACCGGACTGTCCTCGTTGACGTAGACCTCGAGCCAGCCAGGGGGCACGGCAGGCTCCATCCACTCGTAGATCCACCTGGCGTCGATGGGCGTGAGGTTCACACACCCGTGGGACCGGCGGTTGCCGAAGTCGGAGTGCCAGTAGGCGCCGTGCAGCGCCTGACCGAGAAAGAAGAACATCGCCCAGGGCACATCATCCACGGAGTACTTCTCCGTCGCGCCCATCCCGGAGGTCATGTCGGAGATGGCCTTCTTGGCCCAGACCCGGAAGATGCCATAGCGCGTCGGGTACTTCTTCAGTCCGCTGGAGATCGGCGCCACGTACACGGGCTCCTCGCCCTCGTAGGCGACCAGCGTCTGCATGCTCACGTTGATCTCGATCCACTTCTCGCAGGGCTTGAGACCCGGGGGGACCTTCTTGGCGGGCCAGGCCGACAGCACGCGCCGGGCGGGGATCCACCCCTCCTTGACGCGGTAGAAGAGCGCGCGGTCGAGCCTCTTCCGGTCGTACAGCGCCCGGATTGAATAGTGTCCCAGGGGTTTCACCCCGGCCAGCTCCGACCCGCCTGGATCGGCGGTGGGCACCAGCTTGATGCTCTTGGCACGCACGATGGACGCAGGAAGGTTGATGTTCAGTTTCCGCAGGTCGATGCCGTGGTACTCCGGCACCTGGTACCCAATGATCTCCTCGTCCCACACCAGAAACTTCTTGCCTGTGACCCAGTAGGGCTTGCCCTTGAGGTTCTTGAACTCCATCAACTGGATCATGTCTCCGGCGTTGAAGGTGCCGGCGGCCTTTCCGGCCTCCAGATCGGAGGTGTTGGCATAGTACGATGCGCCCGTGCGCCGGATGCGGCCATATTTGTTGGGCACGATGGCGCCCGGCGCCAGGATCGGCTGATCGCGCAGCAGCGTCTCCCGCTTGTCCGGTTCGAGATTCTCGCCGCAGATGAAGCGATGCTTTCCCAGGTTGAGCCAATATTTCTTGCAGCCCCCCCCCGCCGGGGCGTACCGCGTCGGTGCGAGGCGCGTGTACTGTTTGATCACGCCCGTCAACTCGGAGGTGGCGTCAGGCTTCATGTAGACACGGGCCCGGGTCAGCACCCGCAGGCTGCGCGTGCCCTCGGGGAGGATCGACAGGACCTCGGGCAGGGACGGATCGGGACCGGGCCATTCGGCCGGGGTGGCCCGGCAGACCGGCTTGGGCTTCTGCAGCGGCCCGAGCACGGAGGGCACCGGCTGCCCCTCGCCGTTGACACCGGGCGTGCTGACGACGCCCTGGGCGGTCCCGCCGTCGGTGGAGTCCTCGGAGGCATCGGGGTCCTCCTCGACGATGATGATGTTTTTTTCCTTGCTGCAGGCCAGGATCAGCAGCAGCGACGTGAAGACAATGAGGGGGGTGAATTTCATCATGATCAAAACAATGCGGGTGGGACGTCGAAGGACGCCCGGGAGGAACTACGGATTCGCGGGGGCCGGGGCCGGGGCCGGGGCCATCGGCGGCAGGCCGGGCTGCGGACGCACCGGCATCATGCGCGGACCGATCTGCGGCGCGGTGGGGGGGACGAGCCCCGGAGAGGGGGGCATCGGGCCCACGGGGGCGCCGGGGGTCCCCGGCACGTTGATCTTCTGGATCTGGACCGGCGCGCCGGCGCCGTCGGCGTCAGGCGGGGCGATCCAGATGGCCTTGGGCTCGGCCGTCTTCATGATCTCCTCGTAGACCTTGTCGCTGGTGATCGCCGGGTTGGCCTTCATCATCTCGGCGGCGGCGGTCAGGGCTTCGTCGATGGCGCGGCGGAAGATCGGCATGCCGCGGCCGAGCAGGAACTTGCCGTTGACGTAGACCGCCGGGGTGCCCTGCACGCCGATGGTCCGGGCCAGCATCTGGATCTGCTCGATGAACGCCTTGTGGGTCTCCTTGTCGAGGGCTTCCTTGAACTTGGGCATGTTCACGCCCAGCTCCTGCGCCCAGGTCTCCAGGTTCGGACGGGTCAGTTGCTTCTGGTTCTGGAAGCACTTCTTCATGAAGTTGTAAAAGGCCACGGGGCCCTTCTGCTCGAACACTTCCTGGGCGGCCTGGTGGGCCATGGGGGCGGCCTTGTGGAACGGCAGCGGATAATGCATGAGGACAAACTTCACGCCGGTCTTGTAACCGCCGAAGTGATCGGCCGCGGGGGCCTGGCCGGCCGGCAGGGGCGTGCCGTTCATGAGCTCCTCGAGCGTGGGCAGCAGTTTCTCGCACCAGGGGCATTCGAGGTCGATGCCCATGGTCACGACCACCTGGCCCTTGGGGTCGCCGAAGTACGGAATCTTGTTGAACACGGCGGCGCCGCCCTCAGGGAACACACGGTAGACTTTGGTGTGGTCCAGGCGCGGGCGGGCGGAGCGCCGGTTCGGCTTGGAGGCGTCGCCGCCGATCCATTTCGCGGCGGGCTCGGCCGTGGTCATCAGGAACTGGTAGTAGTTCTCGGCCGTGGCCTTGCCCTCGGAGATGGCCTGGTTGGCCTTGGCGATCTCGCGGTCGATGATGGGCTTGAACTGGGCCAGCGGACGGGCGCCGGACAGGAAATAGCCATTCACGAAGAACGCCGGCGTGCCCCGGGCGCCGAAGCGCATGGCCAGGGCCTGCTGGCGGGCGATGGTGGCGTCATGGGTCTTGTTGTCCACGGCGGCCTTGTACTTGGCCATGTCGAGGCCGGCTTCCTGCACCCACTTCTGGATGTTCTCCGGATTGATGTCCTTCTGGTTCTCGAACAACTTCTTGTGGAAGGCCCAGAACGCGGCCAGCCCCTTCTGGGCGTTGACCTCCAGGGCGGCCACGGCGGCCGGGTGGGCATGGGGATGACGGCGGATGGGGTTGTTCATGAAGACGAACTTCACGCCCTGGGGATAGGCGGCGAGGATCTCGTCGACGATGCCGTCGGCGTTCTTGCAGTGGGGGCACTGGTATTCGCTGAACTCCACGATGGTCACGAGGGCCTTGGGATCACCCTTCCAGGTGTCGGTGGCTTCGATTTCCATCTTGTAGGACACGTTCGGATCGACCTCGCGGCGTGCGGCGGCCTGCGGGCCCTTGGCCGGGGCGGCCTCGGCGGTCGGACGGGCGGCGGATCCACCCGTCAACTGCTCCAGGGTGGCCATGCCCGTGGCCGTCAGCTTCTGCCAGGCCTGTCCGCGGGGGATGTTCTGCTTCTTGACGGTCTCCATCTCCTCCAGGATCAGGGCGTTGAGGACCTTGTAATTCTGATCCATGTCACGGGTCATGTTGAAGCGCCGGCCGTTGATGAGCATCGTGGGGGTGCCGCGCACGCCCAGGCTCTTGCCCATGGACATGTGCCGCTGCACCGCGGCCTGATGGGTGTTCTGATCGAGGGCGGCCTTGAAGCGCGCCACGTCGAGGCCGATCTGCTGGGCCCACTTGTCCAGGGCGGCACGGTTGATGCCCCGCTGGTTGGCGAACATGATGTCGTGCATCTGCTTGAACTTGCCCTGGGCATGGGCCTCCATGCCGGCCTGGGCGGCCAGCTCGGCCTCCTTGTGCAGCTGGGGCAGCGGGAAGTTGACCATGGCGAACCGCACATCGGCGGGGTGCTCCTTGAGGACGCGGTCGATGACCTTGGAGGCCTTCTCGCACCAGGGGCACTGGAAGTCGTCGAACACCACGATGGTGACCGGGGCGTCGGCAGGACCGAAGCCCGGGGCGTCGGCAGGGATCTCCATCTTCAGGCGGGCCTGGGTGGCCTGCGGAGGGGCGCCGCCGCCGGTGCGCGCGGACTTCTCCCCGGTCTTTCCGCCGAGCTTGAGGAAGAATCCGCCGAGGACCAGCCCGAGGCCAAAGAAGAAGACCATCATCATCACCGCGGAGGACAGGGAGATCGAACCGCCGCCGCAGCAGGCCTCGGCCGGCTTCTCGACGGCATAGGACTTGGCGACGGGCCGGGGCTCTTCCTTCTTGGCCTCCGCCTTCTTGGGCTCTTCCTTCTTGGCCTCTTCCTTCTTGGGCTCTTCCGTGGAAGGCTCTTCGTCCTTCTTCAAGGCTTCGCGACGGGCCGCGCGTGCGGAGCGCCCGCTTTCTTTCTTGTCGCTGCCGGACTCGGCACCTTCCTTCTTGTTCTCGTCATCATGTTCGTCGGTCATCGCAGTCACTCCTTGTTTGCAGAACAATAGCAGCATCCCCTGCATGGACAGGAGACGGTTGAAAACAGGTGAAACATATTATGCATGGAGGGCCGCCAAGGCAAGGAGGAAATCATCACCGCCCCGAGGTCGGGCACCCCCGGTAGAAACCACCCAACCGGAAAAGGTTTTTTGTTATTCCCGGACCACTTCTGTGGCATATTCCTCCCATGAGACGCGCTTTTATGCACAGTGCCATCCTTTTCCCGGGCCTCGCGCTCGGGGCCTGGTTGTTTCTGGGTCCCTTCGCCGCGCAGTGGCTCGCCTTCCTGATCTGGGCGGTGGTCCTGTCGACCAGCGGGGCCGCCCTGCTGTCGATGCTGTCCCAGCGGGCGCGGGGCCGCCTGGCCGAGATCGGCGCCCCCACCCTGCTGGGCGGGATCACGGCCGCGGTCTATCATCCGTTCCTGCTGGGGAAGATGCCCTGGATGGCCGACCACCTGGTGCACCAGGCCAGGGCGTTCGTCTTCTCCGAGCACTTCCTCAAACACGGGCGCCTGTCCGGCTGGACGAACATGGTCGAGGGCGGCATCCCCGGCGAGACGCTGTATCCGCCCTTGACGGACCTGCTCCTGTCGATCATCCACATGATCGGCCTGGGGCGCCTCTCCTGGGAGACGACCTACGCCATCGGGTTCTTCCTGTTCCTGATGGCCTTCGTCGGCACGTTCTACTGGCTGGGCCGGCGCTTCGGCGGCCCCCTGGCGGGCTTCCTGGCGGGCTTCTTCGCGCTGGTGGATCCGGGGGCCTTCCGGCAGGGCGGCTGGTCGTTCATGGTCGAGTGGGGCGTGTGGCCCATCTCGCTGTCGCTGATCCTGTCCCTGTGGTCGCTGCACTTCTTCGACCGCCTGCTTTCCACGGGCCGCGGGCTGTTCCGTGCGGCCGCCTTCGGGGCCGCCGCCCTGTGCACCCATCCGTTCGCGTTCTTCCTGGTCTTCCCCCTGTACGGCCTGACGGCGTTCTCCCACGTGCGCTCCGACGCCGACTGGCGGCCCCTGGTGCGCCACGCGCTGGCGGCCTCGGCGCTGACCTTCATGGCCGCGGCGTGGTGGCTCCTGCCGTTTCTGGCCTACGGGCCCGGCCACTCCGCCCCGGTCTCGGCCATCGCCGGCAGCCTGCACCAGGTGGGCGCGGGCCTGGTCGACGCCTCCCCCTGGGCGGCGGCCTGGAGCTGGGCCGCGATCCCGGGCATCGCCGGCGTGATCTGGCTGATCCGCACCCGCGCGCACCCGATGCTGCTGGCGCTGTCCTACTTCTCCCTGGCGGTGCTGGTGCTGGGCTCCACCTCCGTGCTGGCGGGCCTGGACGCCTTCTCCTGGTTTCCCCAGCTGGCCCACGTCCAGTTCCCGCGCTTTCTGATCGCCGTCAAGGCCGCGGCCTTCCTGGCCGGGGCCGTGTTCCTGGCGCGCCTGCGCTGGCCCGAGCCCGACGCCGGGGCCGCCGCGCGCCCGGCATGGCTGCACCGCCTGTTCTGGGCGCCCCTGGCGCTTTTGCTGGTGTTCCCGGTGGGCCAGAAGATCGTCGAGACGCAGATCCTGCCCCTGACGGAGTTCCGCACCGACCCGCCGATGAAGCGCGACCTGAAGGTCATCGCCGCGCACCTGAGGACCGTCACCCGCGGGCGCCGGGACTTCTTCCGCGTGGCCATCGACGGGCACTTCCACGAGCACCGCACCTCGGCCATCGTGGCCGCCACGGGC
>PHBF01000134.1 GCA_002841905.1 Deltaproteobacteria bacterium HGW-Deltaproteobacteria-17 | reverse complement strand
GCCCCCCTCGGGGTGGGCAGCGACCTCGGCGGTTCGGTGCGCATTCCGGCGCACTTCTGCGGCGTGTTCTCCCTGAAGCCCACGGAGGGACGCATCCCGATGACCGGGCACGTCCCCCCGCTGCCCGGGACGATGAACTGGCTCCGCCACCTGGCCGTGGCCGGGCCCATGGCCCGCTCGGTGGCGGATCTGCGCCAGGCGCTCTCGATCCTGGCCGGCCCCGACGGAAAGGATCCGTCCGCACTGCCGATCCCGCTGGCCGCGACCCCGGGCCGCGCGTTGAAGGATTGCCGAATCGCCTGGACCGACGACCTCGGAGGGCTGCCCGTCTCGGCGGACACGCGCGAGGCCCTGGGGCGGGTCGCCGACGGGCTCGCGGCTGCCGGCTGCCGGGTGGAGCGTGCGCACCCGCCGGACTTCGACTGGGACGCGATCTGGCGAACCTACGGCGGCCTGGTGGGCGTCCTGCTGGCCGCGCAGGTACCCTTCCCCCTGCGGGCGGTCCTGCGATCGCTGGGGGGCCTGATCTTCCGGAAGGACCCCGTCACCCGGGCGGGTTCCCGGCGGGTCACCGCCGGCATGAAGTCCTATTTTTCCTTGCTGGAGCAGCGGGACCGGTGGACGCGGTCCCTGGAAGGGTTCCTCTCCGGGGTGGACGCCTGGCTGCTCCCGGTCTCCTCCGCGCCGGCCTTTCCGCACCGGAAGCCAGGCCGGATCAACGCCTCCCTCGAGGTGGACGGGATCGCCGTTCCAGGACACCTGGCCACCCTCGGGATGACCTGCCCGTTCAACCTCACCGGCAGCCCGGTGGTGGTCCTGCCCATGGGCCGCTCCCGGGAGGGCCTGCCCATGGGATGCCAGTTGGTGGGACGCCGATGGGAGGACATGGCGCTGCTCGACGTGGCCGAGGCGCTGTCGGAGGTGACGGGGCCCTTCGTGCCCCCGCCGCAGCGGTGCTGACCGGGTGCATCGGCACGGGTTGAAGGGGAATCATTCGGGGATCACGCAGGTGCAGGGGTCCGCCGCGTCGGTGGCGTCGCAGGAGAGGGAGATCGCGCCCTCGCCCAGGTCGGCCACGCACTTGTCCGAGCAGGGTATGTAGTCGTAACTGTAGTAGTCGCTGCAGATCGCGAGCTGGCCGTCGTCGAGGCACATCAGGTCACCGGGCTCACATTCGGCCACCATGCCGTCCATGATGTCGTACTCGCACTGGCAGATGTTGTCCGGCAGTCCGGCGTCGCAGCCCAGGAGGGACGAATAGTCCGGCCCGAAGGTGAGGTGGCAGTACTCGTCGCAGGTCACCGTGACCGGCGTGCCCCAGACGTCGCCTTCGACGGCGTCGCAGTAGGTGACGCCCTGGTCGCCGCTGCAGTACAGGTCACCGGGCTCGCAGGCGCCGATGCCACCGTCGAGGATGTCGTATTCGCACTGGCATGGATCGTCGGAGTCCGCCGCGTTGCAGCCGTAGCTGACCCACTCCGGGCCGCGGCTGGCCACGCAGAAGTCGTTGCAGTCGATGACGTGGTGCACGGCGTCGCGGTCGCACTGCACCAGCGTCGCGGCGTCGCGGCACATGGCCTCGCCGGGGGTGCAGGCGTCGGGGTTCTCCTCCAGGGCCACCTGGCAGCCGCCCAGCAGCAGGCCCAGGCCGGAGGCCACCGCGACGGTGGTCTTGCGGGAGGGGTACCGGAGCACGGGATTCGAGGACACCGGATTCAGGGTGAAGGTTCGCTTGTTCATGGGGACCCTCCTTGTATGCAGGCATATGATTGTAGCACCGGCCGCGGCGCGCGCAACCGGTGTTTTTTCCCCGCGGGCTTTCCTGGACCGGGCTTCCCCTATCTTCGTCGACCCCGGTGACGGGGACGGGCGCCTCCGGGGGCCGCGGGGCGGCCGGCACCCTCGGCACCGGCTCTGGCCCTGCGTTCTGCCTTCTCGGCGGCCAGGGCCCTGGCGTTGGCCTCGTCCTTGGCCTTCTTCGCGGCCTTCTCGGCGGCCAGCGCCTTGGCCTCGGTCTCGGCCTTGGCCCTGCGCTCGGCCTTCTCGAAGGCGCGCGCGCGCTCCTCGGCCTTGCGTTTGCGGATCTGTGCGATCCGCTCGGCGATGGGGATCTCGAAGCGCTCCTCGGGCCGCTTCGAGTAGTCGAAGCCCTCGACCTTCACCCGGGGCAGTTTCCTGGCCACGGCGCGCTCGATGGCGCGCAGATCGCCCTCCTCCTCGGGGGAGACGAAGGTGAACGCGTCGCCCAGGGCGCCGGCCCTGGCGGTGCGCCCGACCCGGTGGATGTAGTCCTCGGGCAGGTGGGGCACGTCGAAGTTGATGACGTGCGTGAGCCCCTCGATGTCGATGCCGCGCTGGGCGATGTCGGTGGCCACGAGGACCTTGGTCCGCCCCTCCTTGAGCCCCTTGAGCGCCTCGGTGCGCTGCACCTGGGAGCGGTTCCCGTGGATGCGCACGGCGTCGACGCCGTGCTGATCAAGAAACTCCGAGAGGCGGTTGGCCCGGTGCTTGGTGCGCGTGAACACGATGGCGCTCAGGACGGCGCCGCCGCGCAGGAGTTCGAGCAGGAGGTGCGGCTTCAGGTCCTCGGACACGGGATAGATCGATTGCCGGACCCCGACCGCGGGCTGCGACTTGCGCTCGATGTTGATGCGGACCGGCATGTGGAGCATCTCCCGCGACAGCCCGACGATGGGCTCGGGCAGGGTCGCCGAGAAGAACAGCGTCTGGCGCTTCTTCGGGATGTGGGCGAGCACGCGCCGGATGTCCGGCAAAAAGCCCATGTCCAGCATGCGATCGGCCTCGTCGAGGACCAGGAACTCGAGTTGTTCGAGCCGGGCGTACGGGTGCTGGAAGTGGTCCAGAAGCCGCCCGGGCGTGGCGACGATGATGTCGACGCCCGCGCGGAACGCGCGCTCCTGTGGGCCGGCGCCGACCCCGCCGAACACCGCGGCGCACGTGATCTTCGTGTGGGCCGCCAGCTCCTCGAGGTGCTCGACGATCTGCGCCGCGAGCTCGCGGGTCGGGGTCACGATCAGGGCGCGGGTGGCTCCCCGGGGCCTGTCCAGCAGGTGGTGCAGGATCGGCAGCCCGAAGGCGGCGGTCTTGCCGCTGCCGGTCATGGCGCACGCGAGCACGTCCTTGCCGGCCATGGCCGGCGGGATGGCGTCGTTCTGGATGGGGGTGGGATCCGCGAAGCCGAGGGCCTCGACGCCGCGAAGGAGATTGGGATGGAGCTGGAATTGGGAAAACGTCATGGGCGCACCATGCCACAGAACCCGCGCGCCCGCCAGAGACACGTGCGGACTTTGCGACGGGGGACACGCGCCACGGACACAGGGACACGCCCCAAGGCCGTCTCTTCGTCTGTTCGGGCGCCCGGAGCGGTCAGTCGAGGTAGGCCCGGATCATCATGCCGAAGAGCTCCTGGCTGGTCCTGTATTCCTTGGTTTTTGGAGGAAACCGACGATCGTACGCCTCGACCTTCTCCGGATCCAGGTCATAGGCGGTGCTCTCCTGGAACCGCCAGCGGTGGTCCGCAAACACGCCCTGCTTCAATTCCAGGACGAGCAGGCCCAGGGGGAACCTCCCATCCGACGAAGTGATGTGGAAGTCTTTCCCGTTTTTGAACCCGTGCTTGCAGTAGTTGTGCGGGTCTCCCAGGATGATGATCGCCGGAGTACCCTTCCGGATCAGCAGCCGTTTCGTGTGTTCGATGAGCCGGGTCCCGATTCCCTGCCTCTGCACCCCCGGATCCACGCACAACGGTCCGAAAGTCGCCGTGTCGATCGTCTCGTCCCGTTCATTGCGCACCTGGGATTTCATGTAGCGGATGCTGCCCACGATCACGTCATCGAGGACGGCCACGTGGGCCAGGTCGTCGAGGTAATCCGGATGGTCCCTCATGGTGTGTGCCAGATAGTGCTCGTCGCACCCCGGGCGGTACAGGTTCCAGAAGGCCTCCCGTGTGAGATCTTCGATCTTTTCCCGGTCACGTTGTTCTTCCGGTCGAATCGTGAGGTTCATCATGACTCCGTTCTCGGTGGTCACCCCCACACGCCCGGGATCGGCGCGCCGCAGTCCGGGCAGGCGCCCGCGGGGGTGACGCGGCAGGCGCGCACGGTGTAGCCGCAGCGGGAGACGAGCAGCGCGTCGCAGGACGGGCAGGCGGTGTCCTCGCCTCTCTCGATGCGGGCGTTTCCCACGTAGATGAAGGGGATGCCGGCGGCGCGGCCGGCGGTCACGGCCGCGGCCAGGGACGACAGTTCGGTGGGCGGGGCCTCCCACTGATACATGGGATGATAGCGCGAGACGTGCCAGATGCCAGCGGGCCCCAGGGAGGCCATGAATTCGACGATCTTGCCGAGGTGGTCGGGCGCGTCGTTGAAGCCGGGCACCAGGCAGGTGGTCACCTCGGTGGAGACGCCCGCATCGATCAGGGCGCGGATGGTCTCGCCCACGTGGGCGCTGCGGATGCCCAGGATTCCTTCGGCGGCGCGGTCGCCGTAGCACTTCAGATCGACGTTGGCCGCGTCGAGCAGCGGGATGAGCTCCGCCAACGGCGCCTTCTCGATGGTGCCGTTGGTGACCCAGGCATTTCTCAGGCCGGCGGCGCGGGCCAGCCGGGCCACCTCCAGCGCGTACTCGAAGAAGACCGAAGGCTCGGTGTAGGTCGCCGCGATCCAGCGGCAGCCCGAGGCCACCGCCCGCGCGACGAGGTCGGCGGGGGTGATCCGCTCCCCGGGCAGAAACGGCAGACCGTGCTCCCGGGGCCACTGGGAGATGGTGTGGTTCTGGCACCAGGGGCAGGCGAGGTTGCAGCCGGCCATCGCGAAAGAGAAGATGCGGGCGCCGGGGTGGGCGTGGAACAGGGGCTTCTTCTCGATGGGATCGACGCCTGCGGAGACGACGCGGTCGACGGCCAGGGTCACGAATCCCTCGTCGGTGAGGGCGCGGACACCGCAGAAGCCGGCCTCGCCGGGGGCGATCACGCAGTGGCGGCAGCACAGGTCGCAGCGGCAGCGGCCGTCTTCGAGTTCGTGGAAATGGGTGGCCTGCATGGCGGGCTGCCTAGGCGGTGGGGGTCGCCGACAACGCCATCTTGCGGACCCTGGCGATCCACTGGGCGCGGAGGCGGGCCTGGCGGTGGAGGGCCGCGGCGGTGTCCGACAGCGGGGCCGGGAACTGCCAGTGGCGTCCCGTCTCGTCGCGCACCAGCAGGCCCTCGTCGGCGAGCCACTCGACGGACTCGGAGATGACCTGGGCCGAGAGGCTCTCGGGGCGCCACAGGCTGCCGCGGCGCAGCTGGGCCTTGCCGAAGGCGCGCACCTCGGTGGTGAGCTGGCGGCCGGTCCACTGCTTCTCGGAGGTCTTGTCCCTGACCAGGGTGGCCAGGCGGGTACACACGGTGGCCTGGCCCTCGATCAGGTCGAGCACCAGGCTGAGGGTCCACGAGGACTGGGCCGGCGTCAGGGTGGCCAGGCGTGCCAGCGCCGCGTCGGGCAGGGACGGGGGTGTCTCCAGGGAGAACTGCGGGAACTCACGTCGCAGGCAGCGCCGCAGCCACGGGCCCGTGGGCGTGTCGCGCAGCTGGGGCGTGCAGGAGGCGGCCGTGACGATGCAGGCCTCGACGATGGTCTGGGAGAAGCCGTTGCGGTAATAGGCCAGCGTGCCGCGGTGGTTCTGCTGCACGAGCACTCGGCTGCCCGTGACCGTGGCGGCCGCCGACAGGCTTCCCAGGCTCTTCTGGAAGGCGCTGCGCGCGCCCTGCTCGTCGAGGAGCTTGCGCGAGCACTTGGCACCGCACACCAGCGCGAGCTCGCGGAAGAACCAGAAGCGCTCCTCGACCTCACGCAGCGGGCACACGGTCTCGCCCGTGGCCAGGAGCGCCGCGGCGGTGAGCATGGTGGAGGTCACCACCGAGGCCGCGACGATGTCGGAGATCACGCGCAGGCCCAGCTGGTCCACGCGCTGCTTGAAGGCCGGCGAGGCGGGATCGAGCTCGCCGAGGAACCCGGCCATGTCGAAGGGCGGCGCCACCTGCACGTTGACCCGGCCGTAGCGGTTGAGGATCACGGCGCCGGCCCTGACCAGGGAGGTCAGGTTCTCGGCCTGCTTGGTGCGGCCCTCCATCTCCTGGAGGTAGGCGTCCTCCTCGACGACCTTCTCGTAGCCGATGGCGATGGGGACGATCTGCGGCGCGGGCACCTTCCGTGTGACCACCAGCTCGGCGATCATGGCCAGCAGCCCGGTGCGCGGGTACACGGCCTTGCCGGTGCGTGAGCGCGTCCCCTCGGGGAAGAACTCCACGTTGACGCCGGTGCGGAGCAGGGTGGCCAGGTACTCCACCAGGATGGTCTTGTACAGTTTGTTGCCCTTGAACGAGCGGCGGATGAAGAAGGCACCGCCGCGGCGGAAGATGGGGCCCATGGGCCAGAACGAGAGGTTCTTGCCGGCCGCGATGTGCGGGATCGGCAGATCGTAGCGCTCCATGAGCCACGACAGGATCAGGTAGTCCATGTGGCTGCGGTGGCAGGGCAGGAGCAGCAGCGAGCCCTTGCGGGCGGCCTCGCGCATGGAGGCGAAGCCCGCCTGGTCCACGTCGAAGCCCCGGTAGAGGCGCGTCCAGACGACCTGGAGCACGCTCTTGTACATCGCCAGCGTGGCCGTCGACGGCGCGGCCGGGATCTCCGCCAGCGCGGCCTGGATCTCCTTGTGGGCCTGCTTGGGCGTGAGGCCGTCGCGGATGGCCTGGTGGTAGGCCGAGACGACCTCGGGGTTCCGGGCGAGCTCCCTCTGGATCGCGTCGAACGGACGCAGCTTGGGTCCCAGCTGGACGCGCCACTCATGTTCGATGCGGTCGGTGAGCTCGGCCAGCAGGACCGCGGCCGCCCCCGGCACCGGGAGCGTGTCGTGCGCGTGCACGAAAGACAGGAGATCGAGCGGCGGTCCGACCTTGACCGTGGGCTGTCCGAACGAGGACAGCGCCGAGGCGATGACCCGCAGCCGTCCCGGCACCTCGGGTTCGCCGAGGATGCGGCTGAGCAGGGGGACGTTCTCCTCCATGCGCACGCCCTTCTTGTTCCAGATGATGGTCACCGGGACCGCGAACAGCGGCGGCGCGTCCGGGGTCTGCCGCAGCTCGGACACGAGGTGCTCGAACAATGGCAGGGCCAGCGGATCGGCCGTCTCGGAGGTGGGGTTGTGGGCGAACAGGGCCACATAGGCGGGGCTCCGGTCCAGGATGCGGGCCACGGTGTGCTGCACCCCGCTGCCGGGGGACGGCAGCA